>CAXEVD010000036.1:0-8998 GCA_963999395.1 uncultured Halieaceae bacterium | reverse complement strand
CCCACCTCTTTTCCCGACACACCAATATCTCCTGCTGGAACATCTGTGTTGGGGCCTATGTGACGATAGAGTTCGTTCATAAAACTTTGACAAAAACGCATAATTTCATTATCTGATTTCCCCTTTGGGTTAAAATCAGCGCCACCTTTTCCCGCTTGGCTATGCCGGAGGACTGAGCATAGCTGTTCACGACCCGCGTCATTGCCGCCCGGAAGCCGGCAAGATGCGTGCCGCCGTCTCGCTGCGGGATATTGTTGGTGTAACAGTAAAGGCCTTCCTGGAATCCATCATTCCATTGCAAGGCCACCTCGACCTCGACACCCTCCTCGGCCTCTGCCTGAAAATGGCAAACTTTGGCGATAGGCGTCTTACTCTGATTCAAAAACTCGACGAAGGCGTGCAAACCGCCCTCGTAGGCGAACAACTCCTCTTCACCGGAGCGCTCATCCTTCAAGAAGATTCGAACGCCACTGTTCAAAAAAGCCAGCTCGCGTAACCGCTTTCCCAGCACATCGTAGTGAAAAGCAATATTGCTAAACGTCTCCGGTGAGGGTGTAAACCGCACGGCAGTGCCCGTCTCGCTAGTCTCGCCCACAACCGTTAACGGCGTCTCAGGAACACCATGCGCATAGGTCTGTTCAAACAACTCGCCTTTGCGGCGAATCGTAAGCTGCAGGGTAGATGACAGGGCGTTGACCACCGAGACGCCCACACCGTGGAGGCCGCCCGACACCTTGTAGGTATTATCATCAAACTTACCGCCAGCGTGCAGTACCGTCATGATGACCTCTGCGGCCGACACACCTTCTTCGTGCTGTTCGGTGGGAATACCGCGGCCATTGTCAGCCACTGTCACTGACTCGTCCGGGTGAATGATGACGTCAATTTGGCTGCAGTGGCCAGCTAAGGCCTCATCGATGCTGTTGTCCACCAGCTCAAACACCATGTGGTGCAGGCCGGTACCGTCATCCGTATCCCCAATGTACATACCGGGCCGCTTGCGCACAGCATCCAGGCCCTTCAGTACTTTAATGCTGGAGGAATCGTAATCCCCTGATTCTGGGTTCTCTATGTTTTCGTCTGACATGCAGCCCCACTCAACAATTAAATAAAATATGTCCGCAACACGACGCTTTGCGCCCAGGTCAACGTGATCACGCCGGGAGCACCCGGCCTTGTTCCACGTGGAACAAGTTAAGAGGTTCCTCGCCCCAGGCGGCCTCCAACGGCGCACGATCCACCGCAGTTAATATAACCTGTCGCCCTGCGCCCAGTTGCTCGCAGACCCTGGCACAGTGTTCCCGGTCCAGCTCCGCCGGCAAGTCATCCACCAAATAAAGCGGTGGCAATGAGGAAGCCTCCTCTATCAGCACCCCCTGAACCAGCTTGAGCGCCACTAACGCAAGCTTTAGCTGGCCTCGCGACAGCACTTCAGCCGCCAGCACGCCGTCGCGCATTAACCGCAAGTCAGCCCTATGCGGGCCGGCCTGAGTAAACCCATGAGCGCTGTCGCTCTCCGCATTGCGCTCCAGCGCCTCGGATAGCGATAACTTTTGGTCCCAGCCAGCGCGAAAAACCACCTCAAGGCCCGCCAAATCATCGGAGAGGGTGGGCGCCAATCTGGCCAGCTCATGAGCGAGCTTCTCGGCCACTGCCTGCCGTTGCTGCGTCAGCAGCGTCCCGGTTTCTGCGATCTCCTGGCGCCACGCTCTATCGCTCCCAAGTATACCACGGCGCAGCCCGCTATTACGCTGTCGAACAGCCAAAGCATGGCGTTTCCACTGGGACAGAAACCCCTTTTCCACGTGGAACAAAGTGCCGTCCAGCAAGCGCCGGCGACCCTCAGGTGGGCCCGTGACAATGCCCAATCCCTCGGTGTCCAACAACACCAGCGGGAGGTGCAACGCCAATTCAGATAGCGACGGCACGTTCTCACCGCCCACCCGCGCCTTAACACCGCCATCACGATGTTTTTCGAGTCCCATTATCGTTGCGCGCCCGCCACGCTGCACCTCACCCACGACCCGACAATGCGCCATACCATGCTGAATCACGGGTTTTGATTGATGCGTGCGAAAAGAGCGGCCCACGGCCAGCAAATGGATCGCCTCAAGGAAGCTTGTTTTCCCTGAGCCGTTGGCGCCAAACAGAACCGTGGCGCCAGCCGGCAGGGCCACCTGAGCGTACGCCAGGTTCCTGACGCCTTCGATGGTGATGTGCTTCAGCACTGAAGCGGGTAGGGTGGTGATCAGAGCCGCATGGGCATCACAACATAGAGTCGCTCGGGCTCACCATCTGAGGGCGCCTCCGCATTTTCAAGTAACGCCGAGCTCGCCTCGTCTGACAGAGAAAGCCGAACCTGGGGCTGCTCCAGCACCGACAAGACATCGAGCAAATAACTGACATTGAAACCAATTTCCAGCTCACCCGCACTGTATTGGACGCCCACCACTTCTTCGGCCTGTTCCTGCTCGGGGTTATTCGCTGTGATGTCGAGGTTGTTATCCGACAACTTTAATCGAACCCCGCGATATTTCTCGTTTGACAGAATCGCAGTGCGCGTGAAGGCCTGCTTCAACTCACCGCGCTCGCCAATCACCGATTTGTCGGCATTTTTCGGGATTACGCGCTCATAATCGGGGAACTTGCCGTCAACAAGCTTGGAAGTGAAGGTAAATTGTTCGTTGGCGGCGCGGATATGGTTGGTGCCAATCGCGAGCTCCAGGGGCGCGCTGCCATCCAACAGACGCGACAGCTCCAGCACGCCCTTGCGCGGAATGATGACCCCTGTGTCAGCGGCCTCGACCAAAGCTGGTCCGGTTGCCAAGGCGAGGCGGTGACCATCTGTGGCCACAACCCGCAAACGACCTCCTAATATTTCCAGGTACAAACCATTGAGGTAATAGCGAACATCCTGCTGGGCCATCGCAAACGCGGTGCTGTCGATCAGTTGCTTCACCAACGATTGATCAAGGGACAGCGCAACCGCGCCCGCGCCGCCCTCCACGGCCGGAAAGTCTGCGGCTGGCAACGTGGACAAAATGAAGCGGCTGCGACCGGCCTTCACAGTCGCCTTGCCCGCCTCCAGTGAGAATTCTATTGTGGAACCCTCAGGAAGCGATTTGCAGATATCAACCAGTTTTCTGGCGGGTACCGTGACCTCACCATCCACACCCGCCGCCTCCACCTCGACACGTCCAACCAGTTCAACCTCGAGGTCGGTGCCGGTGAGCGAGAGGGTTTTGTCCTCGAGGACCAGCAATACGTTTGACAAAATGGGTAGCGTTTGCCGTCGCTCGACGACCCCCGCCACCAAATTCAATGGTTTGATGAGTGCATCGCGGGCAATGGAAAATTTCATGTTTTCAGCTCGTTCCGTGTTTTGCAGTAACCGGACAGTGCGCCCGCCCGGTCGATTGGCCAATCAGGTGGTCAGCGCGCGCAGCAAGTTTTGATAGTCCTCGCTGATATCGGGGCTGACATCCCGTAGCTCTCTGATTTTACGACACGCATGCAAAACTGTCGTGTGGTCTCGCCCACCAAACGCATCACCGATCTCGGGCAGGCTGTGGTGTGTGAGCTCTTTTGCCATCGCCATCGCCACCTGTCTTGGCCTCGCCACCGAGCGATTGCGCCTCTTGGACATCAAGTCGGCCACCTTGATTTTGTAATACTCGGCCACCTTGCGCTTGATGTTATCCAGAGAGACCTGTTTGTCCTGCAGGGCAAGCAGGTCTTTGAGGCTGTCTTTAATCAGATCAATATCAAACGGCCGCCCCGTGAAATTCGCACTGGCGATCACCCGCTTCAACGCACCTTCAAGCTCCCGAACGTTAGAGCGGATGCGTTGCGCGATGAAAAATGCCGCGTCTGGTGCGAGCGATATATAGCTCTGCTCCGCTTTTTTCATCAAGATCGCCACGCGCGTTTCCAGGTCTGGCGGATCCACCGCCACCGTCAAGCCCCAGCCGAAACGAGACTTCAAGCGCTCCTCAACACCTTCTATTTCCTTGGGGTAACGGTCGCAAGTGAGGATCATCTGCTGACCACCCTCGAGCAGCGCGTTGAATGTGTGAAAGAACTCTTCCTGGGAGCGATCTTTGTTGGCGAAGAATTGAATGTCATCGATTAACAAAGCGTCGACGGAACGGTAGAAGCGCTTGAAGTCATTGATCGCGTTCAACTGCAGCGCCTTTACCATATCCGCGACAAATCGCTCAGAGTGCAGGTAAACAATTTTCGCCTCGGGGTTTTGGCGACGCATGGCGTTGCCAACCGCGTGCATCAGGTGTGTCTTTCCGAGCCCGACACCGCCATACAAAAACAAAGGGTTGTAAGACGAGCCGGGATGCTCCGCTACCTGCTGCGCAGCCGCCAACGCCAACTGATTGCTTTTGCCCTCGACAAACCGCTCAAAGGTGTAGCCCTCAACCAGACTGGACGGCGATACGAGGGCGGCAGGGGCTGGGCGTGGAGGAGTCTCTGCAGGCCGCGAGAGTGCCTGCGCCGCGCCCGACGCAATCGGTGTCACCGAGGATGGCGCCGTTGGCTGTCCGCTCTGCACGGTGACAGATGCCTGTGACGCCGCCGGCGCCACAACATCGAGCAAATAGGTATGAATCAGCGGGAGATACTTTTCCGCCACGAAATCGCGGATGAACCGGTTCGGCGCGGCCAACACCAGGCCAGATTCCTGCCACTCAGCCCGTAAAGGCCTGATCCAGGTATTAAATTGCTGCTGGGGAATATCACCGCTGAGTCGATTCAGGCAGTGCTGCCAGGGGTCCGTGAGGGGCTGGGGGGCAACCAACGTACTTCTCCGATTGTGTTCAAATCCTGTCTTTTTAAAAGGCTATTCTTAGGGGTGGCTGGCTCCTGCCGTTTCCCAAACGCTCCAAAGTGTGTTTGGCCCGCCCTACGCTGACGGCGCCTAGTTATCCACAAACCCTTTTATTGATCAACAGGTTTTAAATTAATTAAAATCAATGGCTTATTTGTTTTTGGGTGGGCTAAACCAAGCGGCCAACATTTGCAAGAAAAACTTTTCCGGCTGTGGATAAGCTGTGTTTATCTTTGGGCCAACCTGTGGTTTGCGGCATTATTCCGAAATGCGCTGCTGCGGCGTGCCCACCACCTAAGAGACACACCATCTGAAGCAAGCCCATGAAATCGTAGCTTTTTCAGTGGGTGCTTCGATCTCACGCATTATCCCCAAACGGGTTGGCGAGCGTGGATGAAATTTTTTCCGCACCCAGCACACGGGACTAAGGTCGCTCATCCGACATCTTGCATAGACCGGAAAGGCTACCTATAATCCGCGCCCCTTAAAGGCTACCGGGCTCGCTGAGTGTCCCCAGTAGCAATCTGGTCGCAATACAGCGGCAGTATTAAACGAAGATGGAAAGGTAACCGCCATGAAGCGTACATTTCAGCCTAGCGTTCTCAAGCGAAAGCGCAATCACGGATTCCGCGCTCGCATGGCTACCAAGAACGGCCGCAAGGTCCTCTCTCGTCGTCGCGCGCGTGGGCGCCGGCGCCTGTCCGCCTAAGCACCTCGCACAACCTGTTGTTGTGGGCCATGCCCACCTTTCCTCATACTGCCAAGCTTTCACAACCCAACCACTACCGGCGAGTGTTTAACAGCCCGAAGTACAAAGTCAGCAGCGGCGCCTTTCTTCTCCTTGCAACACCCGGCGCTACGCAGTTGTCCAGACTGGGTGTTGTGGTCGCCAAAAAAAACATTCGCCGCGCCGTGGGGCGCAATCGCATCAAACGGCTGGTGCGGGAACAGTTCCGACACCATCCTTTTGAAGCAGCCATGGATCTGGTGGTGCTGGCGCGGTCAGGTGCCGATCAAATGGATAACCCCAGCGTTTGGCAAGAGCTCGAACGGCTGTGGCGCACACTGGAACAAAAGGTGAACTCGTAATGCATTGGCTACGGTGGGTTGACCGATGTGTGGCCACCGGCCTTGCCCTGTTGATCCGCGGCTATCAGCTGACCCTCAGCCCCTGGCTCGGCAGGTCCTGTCGTTTCACGCCTACCTGCTCACAATATGGGATTGACGCGCTGAAGACCCACGGTACTCTATCCGGCGTCTGGCTGACCGGTCGCAGATTATTGCGCTGCCACCCTTGGTGTGCAGGCGGCACTGACCCCGTGCCACCAGCCAAAACCCCTCAACACACTCACTGAGATCGAGACCACATCATGGATATCCCTCGTTACGCCCTCATCGCCGCCAGTGTTTTGCTGGGCTTGATGCTGTTAGGGGAGTGGACCCGATTTAGCACCGCCCAGCAGGAGGCAGCGCTCCCCGCGGTGCCCATGGTGGAGGCAGAAACGGCGGCACCCGACACCCCTGACGAGATGGCGGTGGTGGGCACCACATCTCAAGACGACATGGATCTTCCTTCCGTCGAAGATATCAACCTTACCGGCGGCCAAATGCCCGACCGCGCCAGCCCTGCCACCACCGCGACTGGTCGTATTGTGACGGTGCATACCGACGTGCTGGAAATCAAAATCGACCTTGAAGGTGGCGACGTTGTAGGCGCGGCGCTCAAAGACTACCCAAAAACCCTTGATGACCCAGCCGATCCTTTTGTATTACTGGAGAGAAACGCGATGCGCACCTATGTTGCGCAATCTGGTTTGGTTGGGCCCGACGGGATCGACCAAAACCAGCGCGCGCGTTACCGCACGTCGCAAGACGTTTACACCATGTCAGGGGGAGAGCCCCTTGAAGTGGTCATTGACTACGCGGGTGCCGATAGCGCGCTCCGAGTGAGCAAACACTTTGACTTTGAGCCTGGTAGCCACACCATCGACGTTCAATACACCGTCACCAACCTGGCAGCCGACGCGGCTCAGTTAACGCCGTTTGTGCAACTCAAACGCGACAGCTCGCCTGCGCCTGTTGCGAGTGACGCCGGGATGGGTATGCAGCCTTTTCTGGGATCCGCACTGACGCAACCCGACCAGCGATTTACCAAGTTCGACTTTGAAGATATGGCCGAAGACCACTTCCGTGCTGATCTCACCGGCGGCTGGATTGCGATGCTACAACATTATTTTGTCAGCGCGTGGGTGCCCGATCCGGATAACACCTACCGGTTCAGGACACGGCAAACCCGATCCGGCGACAACATCATCGGTTACACCGGCCCGGCCATTGTAATTACATCGGGAGAAACAACGACCATTAGTAACCAGCTTTACGTGGGACCTAAGAACCAGTCTGTGCTGGCCGACTTGGCAAAGCACCTTGATCTGGTGGTGGATTACGGCTGGCTTTGGTGGATTGCCCAACCTCTTTTTTGGTTGCTGACGATGATCCAAAGCGTCGTGATTAATTGGGGGGTTGCAATCATCTTCCTCACGTTGCTGGTCAAGCTCGCGTTCTTCCAGCTGTCTGCCGCAGGCTATAAGTCGATGGCACGAATGCGCAAAGTACAGCCGCGCATCCTGGCGATAAGAGAAGAATATGCCAATGACAAAGCCAAGCAGTCTCAGGCCATGATGGAGCTATATAAAAAAGAAAAAATTAATCCGCTGGGAGGCTGCTTTCCCATCCTCGTCCAGATGCCCGTATTTATCGCGCTTTACTGGGTATTGATGGAGTCGGTTGAATTAAGGCAGGCTCCTTTCGCCTTATGGATCGAAGACCTGTCGGTCATGGACCCCTATTTTGTGCTGCCCATTCTGATGGGAGCGAGCATGTATTACATGCAGAAGTTGAACCCGGCACCGCCTGATCCCATGCAGGCAAAAATCATGCAATGGATGCCCATTGTCTTCACCTTTTTCTTTTTATGGTTCCCGGCGGGTCTGGTGCTCTATTGGCTCTGCAACAACTTGCTGTCAATGGGGCAGCAATACCTCATCAATCGCAGAATTGAGAGCGGTGCCCTCTGAGCCTCTGCACTATTAGCTACTGTGTCGTCCGACAGTCTCGCGCTTGATCAAGACACCATAGCCGCCATCGCGACCCCTTCCGGGCGCGGTGGCGTCAGCATTATTCGTGTGTCCGGGCCAAAGGCACTTCTCATTGCCGAGCTTCTAACACATAAAACCGTGCACGCCAGACAGCCTCTCCTCACCCGTTTTTTCGCCGAGGACAATGGCGTTCTCGATACAGGTCTAACGCTTTTTTTTCAAAGCCCAGCCTCATTCACCGGAGAAGATGTTGTCGAGTTCCATTGCCACGGCGGCGTGATGGTAACCCACCTATTGCTCGAAGCCTGTCTGGCTCGCGGCGCGCGTTTAGCAAGACCAGGAGAATTCTCTGAGCGAGCCTTTCTCAATAATAAAATGGACCTCACTCAGGCTGAAGGCCTGGCCGACTTAATCGATGCGCCTACGCAACAAGCTGCCCGACAAGCCACCGCTTCCTTGCAGGGGGCATTTTCAGATGCCGTTAATCAGATCAATCAGCGCGTCGTTGACCTCAGGATCTATGTCGAGGCTGCTATCGACTTTCCCGAGGAAGAAGTCGACTTTCTCAGTGAAGGACGGGTCACCAAATCACTGCTCGAGCTGAAGGAAGCGTTAGCAACATTAACCACCCAGGCTAGAAAGGGGGCGCTGTTGAGTCGCGGCGCACAAATTGTGATGACCGGCGCGCCCAACGCAGGCAAAAGTAGCCTGATGAATCGACTAGCGAATCAGCCTGTGGCTATCGTCACCGACGTTCCAGGCACCACACGCGATGTCATCAGACAATCGATTGCTATCGAGGGTGTGGCGATTCAACTGTCCGATACCGCAGGGATCCGCGCCGCTACTGATGCCATCGAGCAAGAGGGGATCGAAAGGGCGCAGGCAGCGCTCGACACCGCCGATATCATTATCGACGTGATCGACGATCGAGAGCCCAAGGACACCGAATTCTCTTCCAACGACACGGCACAATCCGTCATCCGCGTGCTAAACAAAATAGACCTATCTGGTCGTCCACCGGGGGTATTGAACGCAACAGATCAGAAAGGCAAATCAC
>CAXEVD010000035.1:0-9024 GCA_963999395.1 uncultured Halieaceae bacterium | reverse complement strand
CCTTTTCAGCTCAGCGAGGCTGATCAGGCGCAGCTGTGGCAGGAATCGATGCGGCTGGGTGAGGCGATAAAAGCGCACTTTGCCGCCGACAAACTCAACATTGCTGCGCTCGGTAATCAGGTGGCGCAGTTGCACGTGCACCACATCGCGCGATTTCACGCTGATGATGCGTGGCCCGGTCCGGTCTGGGGCGTGGGCAGCGCAGTCCCTTATAGCGATCCCGCCCTTGAGGTGCTCAAAGGCGAACTGCGCAGTCTGCTCCAGCAGCCGCTAAGCCTGACCGGGGCAACCTAAGAATGAGTGTTCGCGTCTTGTTTGTCTGTATGGGGAACATCTGTCGGTCTCCAACCGCTCAAGCACTGTTTCGCGAGGCAGTCACTGCGGCGCGGTTAGACGACGAGATCACGACAGATTCGGCGGGCACCCACGCCTACCATATCGGCAACCCGCCCGATGCGAGGGCCACCGCGACGGCGCTCGAGCGAGATATCGATATGACAGACCTGCGCGCGCGTCAGGTCTGCGAGCCAGACTTTGAGCAGTTTGATTACGTCGTCGCGATGGACCGAGACAACCTCGCTTTGCTCGAGGCGTCCTGCCCCCCTGAGGCGCAGGACCGACTGAGCCTGATGCTCGATTGGGCGGAGGGTTGGGGCGACGAAGTGCCGGACCCTTACTATGGCAGCGACGAGGGGTTTATTCGGGTGTTCGACATGCTGACCGCGGCGTCGCAGGGGTTGTTGGCGCACATCGCGTCAAGCCATGGTCTGGCGGAGCGCTCTTAGCGCACCCACTCGATCAGTAACCCCATCAAACAGTGCCAGAGCTCATCTCATGAAATGTTTACTGCAACGTGTTACTCAGGCATCGGTCACCGTGGCGGGCGAGGCCGTGGGCGAGATAGATCGCGGCGTTCTGGTGCTGGTGGGCGTTGAGCCCGAGGACACCGAGCAGACGGTCACCCGCATGGCGGAGCGCCTGCTGCGCTACCGGGTGTTTACCGATGCCGAAGGCAAAATGAATATGAGCGTCGCCCAGGCTGGAGGCGCCATCCTGCTGGTGTCGCAATTTACCCTGGCCGCCGACACCACGAACGGCAACCGGCCAGGGTTTTCGACCGCCGCACCACCCGAGCAAGCATCCAGACTGTGTGATGCCCTGGCGGAGGCCCTGCGCAAGGGTGATATTCGGGTCGAGACGGGCCGCTTCGGCGCCGACATGCAGGTGGCGCTAGTGAACGATGGTCCGGTGACGTTTCTGCTCGACGTCTGACTATCAGGGTCGCTATCTCTGGCTGAGTCGCAGCCCGCTCAAATCTGCTGCTCTCCTCGAGGATTACTCTGCCACCGCATCAAACGCAGATTGCAGGAGCGGGATAATGTCTCGTCGGACCAGTCTGGCCGGCGCGTCGGCATCGACTCGCGTGTAATCATCGATCGAGACGTAGCCGCCGAAGCCCCGTTCGATATCTAGAAAGCTCACGGAGCCAAAGGCGCCGGGATCATAGTAGACCCCCGGGTTATCAGTATTGATCCACCAACCCATGCCATAAGGCACTGGGCCTTCTGCGACCACACCACCTCGATCCACCCGCATCTCTGCCAGCGCGGCCTCACTGAGTATTTGTGTCTCCCCACAGTAACCGCCGTTTAGGTGCACTTGCAGTAGTTTGGCGTAGTCAGCGAGGTTGGTAATGGCCCCGCCTTCAATATTGGGGTTGGACTGCCCCCTTAAGCTGCCCGGGGTGCCGTCCCAAAGCGCCAGATCTTCCCACATGTTGCCAAAAGTGAACACCTCTAGATCGCATGGGGTTGCCAAGTATTGATCCACTAGCTGGTTCCATGTCGCGTTTGCCGACACAGCCGCCGTCACCCCGGCTAGCTGCCACTGACTGCCGCCGTAATCAAAAATCGAACCGGCGTCATGGCTATCCGGCACCGGTACGCCCAACAGTATTTCACCGCAGGCCTCAAACTCGATGGTTTCCGCAAAACTAAACTGACAGAGATGCGGCCCATACAGCGCTAACTGGCGTAAGCCGGGAATACCCGAGGTATTGCTCACCAATTGCGCCGGTGTGCGATCGGCATACACTCCATCAAAGGGCAGCACCTCTCCTATCGGCTGGCTCATGCTGAAGTCGGATGCAGGATCATCCTCGAGCGCCATTAGGGTCATGACGGCGGGCACCTTGCTCGTGGAGGCGAGCATCACCACCGTATCTAAAGTGTGATCGCCAAAGGTGCCGGTATGTAGCGTGCCGCGGGCGTCGACGACCACATAACTGATGCCATCAAAGACCACGCTCTCGTTGATAAATGACTGAAACGCGGCGTCGACCTCGGTGAAGTCGGGGGTGACTGGAGGCGGTTGGGCGTGGTCGCCAATTTGATCAGGAGGCGCAGGTGTGTTGCTCGAACCGCCCCCGCCACCAAGGGCTGAAACCAAAGCCAGTAGCGAGAGAAATTTATTCACGCGATATCAGATCAAAAAAAAGGTGCATTGGAACCTCAAGAAGACCAAGGCTGGATCGTCCTTGATTCGGCGCGATAGCTCAACAGCTCACGGGCTGGCTGTACCAACTAACTGTTGCAGAAACGATACGTTTTGAGATTATTAATGTTACAATCGTTGCGTAATAGATCTCCGTATAGTGATGTCGAAGCACTTTGCTTCCCACCCAATATGGAGGTCCGTTATGAAAATGGTTGGTTTATTCAAGCGTGGGGCGACGGTGATGGCCGCGTCTCTGGTGGCGTTTTCTGTCGAGGTTTCGGCGGACACCGCCGAACAATTAGCGATCTGCAAGTCAGAGCTAAAGGCAATGTATGGCGAGGGCACGCGGGTCAGAATGTATGGCACCAAGTCGTATCGTGGCGTCGAGACACTCAAGCTGAAGGTAACGCCCGAGGGCGATTCTTCTATGACGCTGCAGTGCTCGAGTGATAACGAATCCGGCGAGCGTGTGGTGCTCAAAGACAAAAATGGGGACACCCTGGTCTCGTAATTGAAAAGGCCAGCAGCGCCCCTCAACGGGGGGAATAACCCAATGAACTGGGATGATCTGAAGGTGCTGCTGGCCCTTTCCCGCGAAGGCTCTACTCGCAAAGCTGCCGCTACACTCGGCGTCAGTAACACCACCGTGATGCGTCGCCTTGAGTCGCTGGAGGAGCAGGTGGGTGGGCGCCTGTTTGACCGCACCCCCGATGGCTTCAGGGCCACTTCTCTCGCTGACCAATTGCTACCCGCCGCGCGCGAGGTCGAGGAGATGCTCGCCGAGGCCGAGCGACAGGTGTCCGGCAAGGACTCGGAACTCAGCGGGCGTATCAAGCTCTCCTTGCCTGCTGTCCCGCTTACACACATTTCCGAGGCCGTGGCGGAGTTTGCGATTCAGTACCCCCACATTGAGTTGGATATCACCGTCAGCGACCACCCGGTGGATCTGGCGCGACGGGAGGCCGACATCGCGGTTCGGGGTATCCCAAAACACAAGCGCCCTCCGAAGGATATTGTCGGCATTAAACTGGGCCGGATTTCCCTGGGCTACTACGTCCACAAAGAATTGCTGAGCCAGGCGTCACGTGGCCAACGCGAGTTGACCTGTATTCGCGCCTCGGGCCGGGCCCTTTCACTGGGGGATCTGCCTGATCCCGATTCACTGGGTCTGAAAAGCCGGCATTTGATCGACGGCATCACACCCCGCACCGTGGCGGTGACCAATAAATTGGGTGTTGCAGCGTTGCCCTGTTTTCTCGCCAAACAGTACCAGGACCTCATCTTACTCCCTGGCGTCCCGTCGGCTCATTGGGGGCACACCTGGTTGCTGCATCATAAGGATCTGCGCCAGTCGGCGCGGATCCGCGCACTGTTCAAACATCTCTCCTTGCTTGAGCAGAAATGGCCCTTCGCTTGGGATACCAGTAAGGTCGAGCAAGCCAAGGTAGCCTGAAGCGCCTCAAATCCAGATACTGCATGGGCTTAGCTGCCTAGGCCAGCTTCGCGAGCAGCCTCGCTCGCCTGACTCCATTCCGCTTTAGTAGCCCCAGCTGTTGCATCAACGGCTGAAGTCCCCCTCCCGCAACTTGACAAACCCTGTTCAAGCCGCTATCAAAAGTATTAAAGATATAACTAAAAGCGTTTTAAGCCTTGCAGCTGGGCCTAAGCGCCGCATTCTAAAAAGGAGAGTCACATATGCGCTTCGTGAAAAAAAATCCGATTGCTTTGGCAGTTGGCGTTGCTGTGGCAGCGACGGCCCAGATCTCAACCGCTTATTCGCAGGAAGAGGAGGCGATGCTGGAAGAGGTGATGGTTACCGCCAGAAAAAGGCAGGAATCCCTATCAGAGATTCCGATTGCGATCACAGCAATCACTGCAGAGGATATTCAAGCGTCTGCTTTTAAAAGCATCGTGGATATTCAGAAGACCGCGCCGGGTCTCTTCATGGAGACTATAAATAATGAGAATGCGCGGACGGTGTTGATGCCGCGCTTTCGGGGCGTCACCTTTGATGCGACCAGCCCGCTGCAGCGAACTAGTTCGGTGTTCGTAGACGGGCTGATTGTGACCTCGGGCCTGCACAGCTTGCCGATTACCCAGGTGGAGCGGGTCGAGGTGGTAAAGGGGCCTCAGTCCGCTCTGTTTGGTCGAAACACCTACTCGGGAGCCATCAACATTATTACCCGCAAGCCGGGAGATGAGTTCAAAGGCGGCATTGAGCTCGACTACGGCGCGAAGAGTAAGGCGGCTACAACTGGCTACATTGAGGGTCCTATCACTAGTAATCTTGGGTTCAGAGCCACCTTTAATTACACCGACAAAGAAGGTCACTACGATAACGCAAACGTCGAGGGCCAACGGTTGGGTGACGAGGAAACGCTGGCATACGGGCTCATGCTGGACTTCAACCCCACCGATAATCTGAACATCATGCTCCGCGCCTCTAAGTATGAGGATGATGACGGTCCCGGTGCGTACGCGGTGGTGGGTGGACTGGCCGAGCACAACTTCTGTGCTGCTGGACCGACGCCAGCAATCAATAGCTTCAGTTGTTTTTTCGTCAATGGCCTTGAGTCCGCCTATCAAGGTGCGGTGAATATCCCTACCAGCATTGGCTCATCGTCATCTGCTGATGTGTTTAGCAAGGCGACTGACCAGCTAAGAGATGCCAGTGGTAACTGGGCAGGGGCTTCCGGCGGGCCTGGCTACGCGCCAATTGGCGACCACTCGTTTGATGACTTGTCACACAACGGTTTCGGTAAAGCCGGTGAGGGTGAGCGTTTTGGCGCGATCGTCTCCTGGGATATCACTGATTCCCTGAATTTGAATCTGGCCTATGGCAAGAATGAGGATGACTATGTGCTCTTCCACGATTTCGACGCTGATGCGGGGTTCGGATTCCATGTATATAACGCGAGGGTGACGGAAGACGAAAGTTTCGAAGTGAGACTGGGCGGTACAACTAGTCGGTTAGATTGGTCGATTGGCGCCACGCAGGTCGAGTTGTCCTCTAAAGCGCATGGCGGTTTTTATGATCAGTACTTCGGCAACTTTAGTGGCAGACCCGGGTACTGGTTCCCAGATATCCGCAATCCTACCGGCGCGTTCACGCTGATCGAGGCGGATACCACCGGCATCTTCGCGTCAGTGGATTTCAGGATTACGGATCGCCTGACACTGATTGGGGAAGTGCGACGCCAGGAAGACGAAATCAATGACCCGAGCGTCAATGAGGCAGCAGGCAAAAATTTGTCTCCTGCAGAGTTCTCGTCAACCCTGCCGCGAGTGGTGATCAAGTATGAGTTGAACGACAACCACATGTTCTATGCGAACTATAGTGAAGGCACATTGCCGGGTGGTTTTAACCCCGAAGTGGCATCCAAGTTGACAACACCTGAGCAGATTGCCACCTTCAATGCGGACACTCCGGGGATTGGTGAGACCTTTACGGAAGAGACACTCAAGAACTATGAGGCGGGTTGGAAATACTCCTCTGATGATGGCCGATTAGCCATGAACCTCGCGATTTTCCACATGGAGCGATCAGACCAGGTGTACTCCGGGTTTGGCGTGATTCCGGCTGACGTGACCTGTTCAGGTGACTCGGATGGTGACGGCGTGCCGAACACAGAAACCTGTACGGTCGCTTTTAGCGGTAACGGCACATCCAGTGATATTGATGGTTTTGAAATTGACCTGAGCTATCGAATGACTGACAACCTGTCGCTACAGGCCGGCCTGGGTTACACCAAGGCTGAGATCTCGGATTTCCCAGAGAATGGCGACTGTGGTGATTTCAACGATGTGTTCGGCCCCGGCTTGTCCTGTGTGGGTCAGCAAGCGGCTCGGTACCCAGAGTGGGTCGGATCGTTTATCGCCACCTACGACTTCGACACGCCGCTGGGCGGCGCGTACGCCCGAGGTGAGCTCTTCTACACCGGGTCTTACTACGATGAGATCACCAACCTGGCTGAGGTTCCCAATGCGACCGAGATCAATCTCCGCGCCGGTGTTCGCATGGACAGTGGAATCAGTTTGGAGGCCTATGTCAGCAACCTGCTGGACGAGGATGCGCCTACCGGTGGTAACAACATTGCGGATACCAGTCAGTATGTCCGTGATAACACTTTTGCCTACAACTTTGCGGTGGAAAGTGTGCACATCCACATGCGCGATCGTCGGGAGTTCGGATTCCGGTTACGGTACGACTTCTGATCGACCAAGTTCGCGCGGGATGTCTTGACCGGCATACCGCAGGGCAACAATACGGAAGGCAGCTCTCGAGCTGCCTTTTTCTTTGGTCTAAACAGTTGAGAGTAGATATCAGGACATGAGCATCAAAACCATTAAAATCCTGCACCGCTGGCTCGCCTTTATTCTGGGGATCTTTGTTGTTTTTCAGGTGACCTCCGGCAGCATTGCCGCAGAAAGCCGCCTGCTGATGCAGTGGTTTTATCCGGAGAAGTACCAAGTGGAGGCCGGCGGTATCACTGCGACCCCCACTCAGATACAGACGACCATGCGTTCGCTGGAACCGGACTTCAACATTGCCCATGTCATGGTGCCGCCGCCCAATAGAGCGGATACCGCCTATATCTTGATGGGAGGCAGAAACCCCGAGGATTTGCACGAATCCAAAATCATGGTCGACTACGACCAGTATCAGCAGCAGATTATTGGCGAGCATCCCTTGATCGAGTCGGGCTGGATCGGCACGATGACGGTTCTGCATCGCTGGATCGTTTTTGGTGAGGCAGGTTTTTACGTGGTCTGCGTGCTGGGGGCGGCCACAGTGTTGGTGTGCCTGTCGGGTCTGTTTCTGTATCTCAAGACAAGAAAATCCGCTCGACAACTGCCGTTTATTAATCGCTGTCACCGGTCTTTGGGCGCCCTGGCATCGCTCTTTCTTATCGTCACTTCGGTTAGCGGTATTGCCATGAGTGCGGTTTACTGGGGGGACCGTGAGGAGAACCTCTCCGTCTTTGCCAATATGGTGAACATGGAGTCGGAGTCGGCGCAAGTGGGACATGATGCCGCCCTGGTTGACCCCGATGCGGCATACAGCACCGCGCAATCGATGCTATCAACGGACTACCATCTGGCGGCGTATTCCTACGCTGGTCACCACAGCCCCAACTACTGGTTCGCTTTCTTCAATCCGCAGATGTTCCGGCAGGACGTCGTGGTCGATGGTTTCTCAGGGGAGGTGAAGGGGGTTTACGCGGCGGGCAAAACCGAGAGAGGGGAGGGGTTCAGAAACCTTCTCTTGCCAATTCACAGCGGCAAGTATTTTGGCGCGCTTGGCGGGTTTCTGATGACTTTCTTCGGCTTTATTGTGGTGCTGTGGCTGCTCTCAGGCGTCATCATGTACATTCGGTCAAAGAGGGCGGCCAGCTGGTAGCGTCACCATTTGCGCCGCCACCATAAGATTGGCCCTGTCACGATCATCAAAATACCCATCACCGTGAGGGCATCACTCACCCAGCGGAACTCGGGGTGAAAGACATTCCCCGTGTGGATCTCTATCAAGAACAAATAGAGCGTGGCCGCTTCAAGATCAGGGTGCTTGAGCGCGTCCGCCTCGAAAGTGAATTGGCCCTTATCTTTGAAAAACCCTCTGCTGTTTTTCACGAACAAGCCGCTGTCGGTGAACTCCGCGTCGTAAACGATGCTGGGCAGGCTTGCCATGGTTGTCCAGTCTGGCTCGCTGTCGCCCTTGACGAAAAACTGTCGTGAGTTGGTGCTGTAGAACACATGGTCAGATGACCTGAATAGCTGCCCCCTCTCGGCACCCAGTTCAGTCTTGGCCAACCAGGACGCACCGTTATCTCGCGTCTCCAGCACGCCGAACCGCGTGGATATCATCATATGATCTGGGTCACCAGAAAAGGTGACGACCTGGTCGATCTCCCCTTTTAGAGACTGGTACTGCCAAACCGGTGGCAAGTGCTCACGCTGCACCTCCCGCGCCTCTCCCCACTCGATGAAGGTGAGAATGTGATTAAAAAGGATGCCGGTGACAGAGAGATACAAAATCGGCATCACCCCAAGGATGCCGATTACAGGGGCGTGACTTCGGTACAGGCCCGACAAAACGGATCGCCGACGATCTGGCCGAGTTGTAACTCCGACTCGACGCCACCGTCGTTTCAAATACCAGGCGAGAAACCCGGTCAGTGCCAACACCGACAGGGCGATACCGCCAAAATCATTAATCCACGTCGACCACTTCCGGGATAGCAGGCCGTAACCAAAATGCAGATCAAATAAAAACCGGTACAGCGTGACGGTCTCGGGCAGTCCCGAGATTTTAGGTTGATCAACAGTAAGGTGCTGGATGTTCTCCGGTTGATTGGCGTCCAGCGTGAACACGGTGCTGAAATCATCTACACCGATAATGGAGTGAGGGGTCGCGCCGGGTGAGATCATGTTGATGAAATGTCCGTCGAGCGCCAGACGTCTGATAGGGCCGCCAAACTCGGGCATTATCCAGAGGCCGTCATCGGTGACGATGACAACGAGCCGCTG
>CAXEVD010000034.1:0-9060 GCA_963999395.1 uncultured Halieaceae bacterium | reverse complement strand
AGAGCTGCTTGTCGAGGGGCACTTCTAGTATTATATCGTCGCCCATGGTCCACCAGTCCCCGAAGTGGTCCTTGTCCCGGCCTCGGATGATCAGGTCGATGTCGACACCGGCCTGCGATGCCTCGTAGAGCTTCTCGGTCATTCGCACATCGACCAGACTGTTCATCTTGAGAATCATCCGGCCTCGCCCGGAGGCGATTTCGTTGTCGATGAGCGCCTCGAGACCGGGCCGCAGCTGATCCGGCGCGACCAGCAGCTTGCTGTAGCGGATCTCACGTCCGTACCCGGTGAGATGGTTGAACAGGTCGGCGACATCGGCGCCGAGGGCTGGGTGCGCTACGACGACCCGGAGGTGAAGGCCGAGAAGCTGAACATCGAGCTCAACAACGGCCGCGCCGCCCAGATGGGCATCCTCGGCCTCAACGACGTCAAGCTAATGCAGGCGTGGCTCCACGACCTCATCGAGCTCGGTCCCAGATGACAGCACAGCGCTCAGTTGCAGGCTGAGCGGCTGGTAGGCCGCCTGATTCTCCTCGGGCAAAATAAACGTCACCCGATCGCCCACGCTTAAATTCAGGCGCTCAACCATTGCGGCACCGAGCACCAGTGATTCAGGGTGCCAATCCGTCGCCCCCGGGCTCAGCAGCGACTCGTAGGGCACCAACGCCGACCGCTCAAGGCCAGTCAGCTGCGCCGCAGACACCGTCTGCCCCCGCATCAACAGCGTCTCTGCAAGAATGAAGGGCCTGCTTGAGGCAATGTTGGGATCCTGCTCTAGCGTCTCGATGAGGTCTTCCAGGGGCTGTGGATCCCGCGCGGTGGTCACCTGAACATGGGGCAGGAGCGACAGTATCCGCTCGCGCATCTCCCTCTCGAAGCCGTTCATCACCGACTGCACCGCCAACAGCAGCGCAATGGCGAGTGCCATTCCAACAATCGATACGCGGGACAAAAAAGCAGACAAGCCCTTGCCGGGATCCAGCGTCTGGCGCAGCGCGATGCTCCAGCGTAACGACCAGGGCACTAGCGCGGCTCCAGTCGGCCGTTCGCGAGAGTCAGCTGCCGATCCATGCGCTGGGCGATTGCAGGATCATGGGTGACCACGACAAAGGCGGTATCACGATCGCGGAGCGCACTCATAGCAGCGAGCACCTGCTCGGCCGTGTCCGGGTCTAAATTGCCCGTGGGTTCATCCATCAACACACAGGCGGGTTCGTTCACTAACGCTCTTGCAATCGCCACCCGCTGCCGCTCGCCGCCTGACAGCGCCGCCGGGCGATGGTTCAGGCGCTCTGACAAGCCCAATTGCTCAAGCAACGTCTTGGCCTTTGCTTCGGCCTGCTGCTTAGGGGCACCACCAATCCTTGCCGGCATGGCCACACTCTCGAGCGCCGTGAACTCGGGCAACAGGTGATGCATCTGAAACACAAAACCCAGTCGCTCATTTCGCCACCGACTCCGCTCGTGTTCCGACATACGGGAGAGCGACTCTCCGGCGACTGACACCCCACCCGCACTCGGTGTGTCCAAGCCGCCCAGCAAGTTCAGCAAAGTGGATTTACCTGCGCCTGAGGCCCCCACAATCGCCAGCCACTCACCCGCCGACACGGACAGCGCCAAGTCGTTAAGCACAACGATTTCTCGCCGGGCGTCATGATAGGTTTTACCTAGGCCCGTAGCCTCGAGCACGCCGCGATCAGACATAGTTGAGCACCTCTGCGGGGGGCACCTGTGCGGCCCGCCATGCAGGATAGACGCTGGCCAGCAGGCTCAGCCCGAAGGCCACCGCCACCACCGCCAGAACATCCCCCCACAGTAACGTGGACGGCAAGCCGCCGATGTAATACACGGCGGGATCAAACAGCGCCAGACCAAACGCCTGCTCCACCCACAGGGACAGATCAGAGATCGTGGTCGCCAGCGCCACGCCTGCAACTGCTCCGAGCGAGATACCCAGTAGCGCGAGCAGGAGCCCGTGCCCCAAAAAGAGCATCAGCAGCTTTTTGGCGGGCAAACCGAGCACCTGCAGAATCGCAATGTCGCCGCGCTTTTCCGTCACCGACATGGTCAAGGTCGAGATCAGGTTAAATGCTGCCACCAAAATGACGGAGGTCAGTAGTATCCCGACCGTGATCTTCTCCATTTTGATCGCGGCAAAGAGGGAGCCCTGAGAGCTGCGCCAGTCCCGGATTTGGGTCGATGCCTCAACCTGTGGGTGAATGGCGGCACTTACCTCCGGTACCCGCTCGCGATCACTGAGTCGCAGTTGAATACCTTGAATACCCGAAGGGCCCAACAGCTTGCGCGCCGTGGCCTCTGCAACGTAAGCCACTTGGGCATCCGGCGGCGCGCCAACAGCGAAAGTCCCGACCACCCGCAGCGATCGACTCTTGGGAAACACCCCCATCGGGCTCACCGTTAGTCGCGGCAGCAGGATATTCACATTGTCGCCCGGTCGAACCCGCAAAAGCCGTGCTAGGTCAGCACCGAGAATCACGGAAAAAGGTTCGCGCTCAAGCGCCTGCAGGTCACCAAAGGTGATGTGCGAGTCCAGATCGATCACATCGCGTAATCCAGACTCAGGCGCGCCCACTACCTGAACACCTCGACTTTGCCCCGCGTGGCGCAGGAGCGCTGTGCCCTGACGAAAAGGGGTCGCCGCGACGACAGCAGACTGCTCGATTGCGGCGTTCAGCAGTTCTCTGAGCGCTGCCTCACTTGGATTCGCGGGCTCGAGGACCATATCCGGCGTGACGGTAAGCAAGCGCTGGTGTAGCTCACCACCAAATCCATTCATAACCGACAGCACGGTGATGAGCGCCGCAACACCCAGCATCATTCCCAGCAGCGAGGCGAGCGCGACGAAACGGGTAAAGCGGCGTTGCCCGCCACCGAGCGTAAAACGAAGAATCAAATCCCAGGAGAGCGGCATAGGGCTCGCAGCCGGTTCAGGTTCGCCTGAAAGCGATCCCGTTGCGCTCAGCGACCATGCTGATCGGGGTCGTATTGCCGCACCGGTGCTGGCTCCATAGTGCTTTCGCACCGCTGGGGATCCCCGCCACAGATCTCGCAATCCTGATCAATGCCAACTGCCCCAAGGCCACCGCAGGAACCTTTGATGGGGGCACGACCAAAGATCACGCCAACCGCCATAGCGGCGACGATCGCCATAAACACCAACAATGCGAGTACAAATGTCATGCCCTATTCTCCTCGGTGCAGCGCTTTATGACCCCTCTTCGGGCATCCATTGTGCCATGGCAGTGCTCGAAAATGCCTCCAGCGTATCGCCGGACCGCTTAAGCAGGTACACCGCAAGACCTCGATCTTCGGCAAGCACCATGGCCTCAGCGGAACCCATGATGGTCAGCGCCGTCGCCCATGCGTCCGCCATCATTGCAGAGCCGTGCACCACTGTCACGGACACCACGTCATGCTGTATCGGGTAACCAGTTTGCGGGTCAATCAGGTGAGAATACCGTTGCCCGTCACGCTCAAAGAAATTGCGGTAATCCCCCGACGTGGCGATACCCGTGTCCGACACCGCCAGTGCCGCCTGAATACCACCGCGCGCACCCGCCTCCGGTCGCTCCACCGCGATCCGCCAGGCGTCTCCCCGTGGGCTTGAGCCCCGCACCCTGACCTCGCCACCCACCTCAAGCATAAAGTGGGGAATATCGAGGTCCGCGAGTGCATCGGCACCCAGATCCACGGCATAGCCTTTGGCGAGGGATGAGAAGTCGAGCTTCAGCCCGGGTGCACGCTTACTTAATGTGCGTGTCGTGGACTCCCAGTCAAGTTGCGCCACGCCCACCTGGGCACGCGTCATCTCGATATCGGTCGCAGCGGGAAACTGGCTGGGACCCTCTGGCCCGAAACCCCATAGGTCCGACAACGCGCTCACGCTCACGTCGTAGGCGCCCCGGGTCGCCGCAGTGAGCTCGAGCGCCGCCGACAACACGTAGGTGAAATCCCAGTCCACCTCGATCGGCGTCTGCGCAGGGAGCGCATTGAACTCACTGATCAGACTCGAGGGGTCGTAGTGATTCATGCTCTCATTTACCAAAGCGAAAGCAGCGTTGATCTCTGACTGAACCTGGGCAGGACTCACCTCATCGGGCGCACCGAGATACGTGAGCGACCAGGTGGTGCCGAAGATCGCGCCCCGCATCTGCACTGGCCGCTCCTCCGCGGCACAGCCCGCCAGACAGCAAAAGGCCAGCAATAGAGCTGGCCTCAGGCAACGCAAAGTGAGTCGTGACGTCATCCGCCGAAGTCGTCGAGGAAAATGTTCTCCCGCTCTACACCCAGATCCAGCAACATGTTGATCACGGCAGAGTTCATCATCGGCGGCCCACACATGTAGTACTCACAGTCCTCGGGCGCAGGGTGATCCTTGAGGTACTGTTCGAACAGCACGTTATGGATAAAGCCCGTCAGGCCGTCCCAGTTGTCTTCCGGTTGCGGGTCAGACAGCGCCACATGCCACTCGAAATTCTCGTTCTCTGCGTCGAGTCCGTCGTAATCCTCGACATAAAACATCTCTCGCAGTGAGCGCGCGCCATACCAGAAGCTGATCTTACGATCGGTTTTAATGCGCTTCATCTGATCAAACAGATGCGATCGCATCGGCGCCATACCTGCGCCACCGCCAATGAATACCATCTCGGCGTCGGTTTCCTTGGCAAAGAACTCCCCGAACGGGCCGTATACATTCACCTTGTCACCGGGCTTCAGGTTGAAAGTCCAGCTCGACATGATGCCGGGCGGGATGCCTTCGCTGCCGGGTGGCGGCGTGGCAATACGGATATTGAACTTCACCACCCCTTTCTCTTCGGGGTAGTTGGCCATGGAGTACGCGCGAATCGTCGTGTCCTTGCAGCCCGACTCTAGGTTGAAAAAGCCAAAGCGCTCCCAGTCGCCGCGGTACTCTTCTTCAACATCAAACTCGCTGAACTTGACCGCGTGGGGCGGGCACTCGAGCTGCACGTAGCCACCCGCGCGGAAATCAACGCTCTCCCCTTCGGGCAGTCTCAGCACCAGCTCCTTAATAAAAGTCGCCACGTTTTCATTGGACTCGACCGTGCACTCCCACTGCTTGACCCCAAATACCTCTTCAGGGACCTGAATCTTGAGGTCCTGCTTTACGGGGGTCTGACACGAGAGCCGCCAGCCTTCGTTGGCTTCACGACGCGTAAAGAAGGATTCTTCGGTAGGCAACATCGCACCGCCGCCCTCTTCCACAACGCACTTGCACTGGGCACAGGTGCCACCGCCGCCGCAGGCGCTGGCGAGGAACAGGTCAGCACCCGCAAGGGTCTGCAGGAGCTTACCTCCAGCCGGCACCTCAATCGTGCGCTCGCCATTGATTTCGATACTGATGTTGCCGCTGGCGACCAGCCGGCTGCGCGCTGCCAGAATCACCAGTACCAGCGCCAAAATAATCGCGGTGAACATGCCGGCGCCGTAAGCGATTGTCATATCCATCGAACCTGAGCTCCTGTCCGTAGCCTGTTAAATATCGATTCCGCCGAAAGACATGAAGCCCAAAGACATCAGCCCAACGGTAATAAAAGTAATCCCCAAGCCCTGCAGCCCATCGGGCACGTCGCTGTACTTGAGTTTCTCGCGGATACCCGCGAGCGCCACTATAGCCAAAGCCCAGCCCACGCCGGCACCGGCACCGAATACGGCGCTCTCGGCAAAATTAAAGCTACGCTCCATCATCAGAAGCGACGCGCCCAGAATGGCGCAGTTCACCGTGATCAACGGCAGAAACACACCCAGCGTCGCGTAAAGCGCCGGCACATACTTATCGAGAAACATCTCGAGAATTTGCACCAGTGCAGCGATCACGGCGATATAGCTGAGCAGATGCAAAAAGCTCAGGTCGACGTCTGGCAGTCCCGCCCAGGCCAGCGCGCCGTCAGCCAGCAGGTTGTTAAAAATGAGGTTATTGACCGGCACCGTGATCGACAGCACCACTATCACCGCCACACCCAGACCCGCTGCAGTAGCAATTTTCTTTGATACTGCAAGGAAGGTGCACATGCCAAGGAAAAACGCCAAGGCCATGTTTTCAATGAAGATGGCCCGCACAAAGAGGCTGAGATAGTGCTCCATTACGCGCTCTCCTCTGCCGGATTGTGGTGGGCAATTCTGAAGTCAGGCTCCTCCACCTGCTCCGTGTTCACCGCACGGATCGCCCAGATCAGTAGACCGATCAGGAAGAAGGCGCTCGGCGGCAACAACAACAGGCCGTTGGCCTGATACCAGCCGCCCTCGGTCACCAGCGGCAGGATTTCCACGCCAAACAACTTGCCGGTGCCGAAGAGCTCGCGCACCACAGCCACCACCAGCAACACAAAGGAATACCCCAGCCCATTACCAAAGCCATCGATAAAGCTCGGGACCGGCGCGTTCTTCATGGCAAACGCCTCAGCCCGCCCCATCACGATGCAATTAGTGATGATCAGGCCGACAAACACCGACAGCTGCTTGGAGATATCGTAGGCCACCGCCTTAATCACCTGATCCACCACAATCACCAGTGAGGCAATGATCGTCATCTGCACAATGATGCGAATGCTCGAGGGAATGAACTGCCGAATGGTGGAAATAAAGAAGCCGGAGAAGGCCGTCACCACCGTCAACGCAACACACATCACCACCGTGACGCGGAGTGAGGTTGTCACCGCCAGTGCCGAACAGATACCGAGGATCTGCAGGGCAATCGGATTGTTCTTGAAAATCGGGTCAGTCAGGGTGTCGCGCATACTCATGAGGCTGTCCCCTGTCGAAGGTTCTCAAGCAGAGGCTTAAAGCCCTGGTCACCCAGCCAGTAACGCACGAGGTTATCGACGCCCTTGGTGGTCAAGGTCGCGCCTGAGAGGCCATCTACCTGCCATTGCTTATCATCGGAACCCATAGGCACCGCGCCCTTCAGAACTTGAATGGCCACTTCGTCACCCTGATAAACCTGCTTGCCGGGCCAAATCGCCTTCCAGTTGGGATTGTCGATTTCCCCACCGAGACCGGGGGTCTCGCCGTGCTCGTAAAATCCGAGGCCTGCCACCGTGTTGCCATCAGACTCCAGCGCCATGAAACCGTACATGGTTGACCACAGGCCGTAGCCGCGGATCGGCAGAATAATTTTGTCCAGTCCACCGGCATCGTCGCGCACCAGATAGACCAGCGCCTGATCTTCGCGACGCACCAGTTTGGCGGGATCCTCATCACCCTCCAGCGCGCGCGACTGGGCGGGGTCTTTTGCCGCCTCGCGCTGATCAAAGCTCGCGGGATCCACGCCGTCGACGAAACGACCCTCATCGATATTCACAACCCGGGTTTCCACCTGCTCAAACTGCTCTTCCACCGACCTGGACGGATCAAGCAGACCCGCCGCCATCAGGATGTTGCGCTTCAAATCCAGGGTTTTGTTGGCTTGCTGTGCGGGCTTTAGTAGCACCGCAGCGGTGGAGACCACCATGGAACACACCAAGCAGAGCCCCAGCGCAACCGTCAGGACGCGTCCAAGCCCTTCTCCACTAGCTGACACGGGCAGCCCTCCTCTTGATATTGGCGCTTACGGCGAAGTGATCGAATAGCGGTGCAAAAAGATTGGCGAACAGGATCGCCAGCATCATGCCCTCCGGAAACGCCGGATTGACCACGCGAATCAGCACACACATCACGCCGATCAAAATGCCGTAGAGCCAGCGGCCCTGATCAGTCATTGCGGACGAAACCGGATCGGTCGCCATGAAGAACGCACCGAAGGCAAAACCGCCCACCACCATGTGCCAGTACCAGGGCATGGCAAAGGCGGGATTCGAGGCTGACCCAACACTGTTGAGTAGCATTGAGAAAGCAATCATGCCGACAAAACAGCCCGCCACCACCCGCCAGGACGCAATGCCTTGGAGAATGAGGATCAAGCCACCGATCATGATCATTAGTGTCGAAGTCTCACCGATAGAGCCCGGGATTGTGCCGATAAAGGCATCCCACCAGGTGTAGGCCTCTGTCAGACCCGCCATACCCTCAGCCGCAACTACACCCAGAGGCGTGGCGCCGGAGTAGCCGTCTACTGCGGTCCAGACGGCATCGCCAGAGATCTGCGCGGGATAGGCGAAGTACAAAAACGCTCTGCCTGTCAGCGCCGGGTTCAGGAAGTTCTTGCCGGTACCACCAAACACCTCTTTACCGATGACCACACCAAAACTGATGCCCATGGCGGCCTGCCACAGGGGCAGATCAGGCGGCAGTGTCAGGGTGAACAGAATAGAGGTAACGAAAAAGCCTTCGTTGACCTCGTGGCCTCGCCGCATGGCGAACAGCACTTCCCAGAAACCGCCAACGATGAAGGTCACCAGGTACAGTGGCAGGAAATGCACGAGGCCATACAGCATGTTGTGCCAGATATTCGCCGAGTCGTGCCCGCCCAGCGCGGCCACAATGCCGCCCCGCCAACCGTCCAACGTGCCACCGGAAAGGGCCAGCACGTCGTTCGCCTGCAGGCCGATGTTGTACATGCCATAAAACATGGCCGGGAATGTTGCCAGCCACACCGTGATCATGATGCGCTTCAGGTCAATGCCATCTCTTACGTGGGCATTGGCGCGGGTGACACTGCCGGGAGAATAAAAAATTGTATCAACGGCCTCGTAGAGCGCATACCAACTCTCGAACCGGCCTCCGGGCTTGAAGTGCGGTTCAATGGCATCCAGCTGTTGTCGCAGTCCCATGTATCAGCCTTCCTTCTCGATTAGCGTCAGGTTATCCCTGAGAATTCCGCCATATTCGTATTTGCCCGGGCACACATAGGTGCAGAGCGCCAGATCCTCTTCATCAAGTTCGAGGCAACCCAGGGCCTGAGCCGTCTCGGTATCCCCCACCAGCAAAGCTCGCAATAACTGGGTGGGCAAAATATCCAGCGGCATCACTTTTTCGTAGGCGCCCACCGGCACCATCGCGCGCTCCGACCCGTTGGTGTTGGTCGACATCTTCAAGGGCTTACTGCCGAACCAGCTCGACAAGTAAATCCCCATGACAGAGTGC
>CAXEVD010000033.1:0-9207 GCA_963999395.1 uncultured Halieaceae bacterium | reverse complement strand
CATTGTCCTCAACCGCCTGAGCAATCCCTGGCTGCGCCTGTCGGCGATCATCATCGGCCTGCTGATCGGTTCGCTGGCCGCCTGGTTCACCGAGCAAGACATTGGGCTTACGCCACTTTTAAAGGTGGCTTTTACCACTGTATCTGTGCCGACCATTCAAACCTCTCGAAGCTGATCCGGGACGGCGCCTACGCGTATTCACACTATGCCCATGTGTGAAAGGACGCACCAATGCAGCAGCTTCGATATCTCAGTCATATCCAAACTCTATTCATCTCGCTCGTTACATCGGTGATGACTACCCAAGCCATCGCCATCGAAGAGCCCGTATACCAGGTGGAAAAGGCATGGGAGGCCGAGCAGATCGAGATCCGCGCGTATGCGCCGAGAATTATGGCGGTCACGGGGATGAACGAGGATTCCGACAGCGGCTTTCGCGTGCTGGCGGGTTATATCTTTGGCGGTAACGCCGAAGAACAAAAAATCGCCATGACCGCGCCTGTGCAACAGACCATGGCCGGCGAGAAGGAAGTGGCCTTTATGATGCCCGCCGAATATGCACTCAAGGATCTCCCCCAACCAGAAGATCAGCGGGTGTCATTTCGGGAGGCACCGGCCTACACCGCTGCGGTGATTCAATTCAGCGGCTGGGCCTCGGCAGAGAAAGCGGATGAAAATTGGCAGCAATTGCAGCGCTTTCTGATTGCGGAAGGGATCGATATCACTGGTGAACCCACGCTGAACCAATACAACCCACCCTGGACCCTGCCCTTCATGCGGCGCAACGAAATCATTGTGCCGGTCGCCTTTCAGCTCAATGCCGTGAACTGAGCGCTCTCTCACTCCTTGCGGGAGTTTCCCAACGTCGGTGAGCCATGGCTATACTGCGGTCTACATCGGTGCGGCAGTAATATCCATGGCTGAAGATACTACTCCAGAGATGAATCTGGCAGACAGCGAGCACATCGAGTGCCCGTATAAGGCCTATGCTTCGCTCCACGAGGCGGGTGGCGTAGGGCGCGACCCCAACATCGGCACTATTGTCGCGGGCTATGACACCCTCGCGGCACTTGCAAGAAATACTGGCGTGTACTCATCCGCCATCACCGAAGATGACCGCGGCCCAAGACACATGGGCATCAACAGCGAACCGGTGCAGGAAGATGTCGAGGAGATACTGTCCAACGCACACCCCATCGTTAACGCGCTGTTCACCGCTGACCCACCCGAACACACCCGGCACCGCAAACTGATCAGCAAAGCACTGAGCCCGCGCAGTGTGCGCGCACTGGAGCCACAGATACGTGAGATCACCACCGAGCTGATCGATGCGTTTATCGACCGTGGGTCTGTCGATCTGATCCCCGAATTCGCGGTACCTCTGCCCGTGACGGTGATCGCCGACATTCTGGGCGTGGATCGCGCCGATATCTGGACTTTCAAGCACTGGGGTGACCTGATGATCTCAGGCAACATCGATCTGCTGAGTCATGAGCGACGGCGCGAAGTCGCCCACGCCGTGGTCGAACTCCATGACTATTTTGTGCCCAGAATTGAAGATCGACGCCGCAAGCCAACAGACGACTTGCTTAGCATCATGGTGAATACCGAGGTAGATGGCGAGCCGCCACTGACCACCGAAGAGCTGCTGCCCATCATTGACCAAATCCTGCTCGCGGGTCATGAAACCACCACCAATCTGATCGGCAACGCTATGTTGGTGCTACTGAACGACGATGCCTTAATGAATCGGTTGCGCAACAACCCGGACGACATTCCAGCTATGGTCGAAGAAGCTTTGCGCTGGGACCCGCCCATACAATGTACCTATCGCAGGGCTACCCAAGATGACAACATCGAAGGCGTGGACGTAAAAGCGGGCGACATGGTTATCCCAATGTGGGCCGGTGCCAATTGGGACCCAGAGGTCTTCCCCAATCCAGAGCAGTTCGACATTGATCGACCCACTACCAAACCCCATATGGGCTTCGGCTTTGGACCCCATTTTTGTGCGGGAGCGGAACTAGCGAGGTTGGAGGCGAAGATTGCTTTTGAGGAGTTGCTGGGACGCTTGGGTGGGATCGCTCTGAACCAAGGCGAAAGCGATTTGTCGCATCTGCCGAGCTTCGCTTCCCACGGTTACCGGCGAGTAGCCTTACGTTTCACGCGGATCTCTTAAAAAAACTTAGGTGCGAAGGCGTTATTCACGTAAGGCACCTGCTCCGCAGATGAATGCCGGTCCAGCCAGCAAAAACCTTAACTTGCAGCAATAATTTGTGCCCGGTGCGCTACCTTCTCCGCGTGGTCGGCGATCTCACCAATGCTGGACAATAGTTGATAAAGAAAAATTGCGTCAATCGGCGAGAGATCTTCCTCGTGTTGACGCAACTTCGCTCGGAGCTTGGACTGCATGTCATCTGACTTCCGCTCGATTTTCTCAACCAAGATACATTTTGCAGAGATGGTCGCAACCTGTCTGCTACTAAAAGCCGTTCGAGACAGCTCACGCGTGGCAGAGACTACTTCAACTGCTCTTTCGACGGCATCAGTCACGGTGGAAATGAATTTAAACAGCGGCTTTTCCAGCTTTTGCGGAAACATAAGTTGACGCCCCAAAGACAAGCCAGCGATATCCTTGGTCTCATTAGCCATCTTGTCCTGAACTCTGACGAGCTCCAGCAAGTCGGCGCGCGAGACAGACATCCACAAGCCTCTAGGGAGATTCTTTCGCACATCCAACTTGATGTCGTCCGCCAGCGCTTCCAATCGAGCAATTTCTTGTTGCAATTCCTCAGCTCGTTTCCAATTCGCCGTCTGAACCGCCTCAAAATAAGGCGCAAGTCGCTGCACGCAGTCAAGACAAGCCCCCGCATGCCGCTCCATAATGGCGAGTGGTGAGGTACTCAAGACCTCGGATAGGGCTGGCTTAACTGCCATTTTCTCTCTCCTCTCCTATCAATAGGGTCAGACTATTTGCCTGCCCGACTTTGCCTGTTTGATCGGGGCTTGGACTTAAAATCAACCGAAAACCGCCGACAAAATGTAGAAGAACACGATCGCCAAACCTGCGCCCGCCGGTAGCGTCACCACCCACGACGTAATGATGGCACCTATTGTGGGAAGGTGTAATGCCTCAACACCTCGGGCTAGGCCAACCCCCAGCACCGCCCCAACCAGCGTATGGGTGGTGGAAATCGGCAAGCCAGTTGCCGAAGCCAACACGACAGTCGATGCCGCAGCAAGCTCTGCTGCAAAACCTCTGCTGGGTGTGAGCTCTGTAATCTTACGACCAATCGTCTGAATAACCCGCCACCCGTATGTGGCTAACCCAACAACAATGCCTGTCGCGCCAATGCCCAGCACCCACCAAGGCATGATCGACTTGGCACCAATCAAGCCGCCAGATTGCACTGTGCTGACGACCGCGGCGAGTGGTCCTACAGCGTTGGCAACGTCGTTTGAACCGTGTGCGAACGCCATACCGCAAGCGGTAAATATCATCAGAATACCAAAGACCTTCTCAACATTGTCGGCGCTATTGATATCACCCGTCACTTTGATCCGCCTCAGTAAAGCAGCACCAATAACGGCTATGACCAAACCCACTCCAGCTGAGAGGACTGCTGCGTTCAAAAACTTGGAGCCCATCCCTAAATCGAAATCGATGCCAATGTGCTTTAGGCCTTTTAGCAAGGTCACCATGCTGATCATGAAACCGACCATCCACATATAAATGGGTACATACGTTCGCGCCCGCGCGAACGTATCCTCGTGATCCAGGATCAAGTTTTTAACTGAGATAAAGAGCGCAAAGGACATTGACCCAGCCAGCAGAGGTGACACGATCCAGCTGGCGGCAATCGTACCAACCTTGCCCCACGCCACGGCTTCAACAGAAATCCCGACAGCGGCGAAACCGACAATAGCACCGACGATCGAGTGGGTTGTTGATACCGGCCATCCACGAATACTGGCGATCAGCAACCAGGTCGCGGCCGCCAACAACGCGGACAACATACCAAACACTAATAATTCTGGAGAGCCACTAAGGCTTTCAGGGTCAATGATGCCTTTGCGGATAGTTGAAGTAACCTCGCCTCCTGCCAAATAGGCGCCAGCGAACTCGAAAATAGCGGCAACCAGGATGGCTTGCTTGAGGGTAAGCGCTCTGGATCCTACAGAGGTACCCATCGCGTTCGCCACATCATTGGCGCCAATCCCCCAAGCCATAAACAGGCCAAAACAGCACGCGAGCGCCAGTAAAATAAAGCCGTGAGAAGCGATGATTTCCATTTTTAATTCCCTAGTCTGTACTGCTCTAGACTAAACCTTGTTTGTGACAATCAGGTTTCACTCTTTCTAACGAATCGCTGGCCCCGGTTATTACATCGTACTGCCTCATCCTTTTAAAACGAGACATCCCACTGAATCCTGAATCGGTTCTCAGAATGGTTTGACATCAGCCGGCCGTCTTCCAAATTGAGGTGAGAAAAATCGACTGTGATTTTGTTGCTATGGCCCGCGAAGAACCAGTTTGCGCCAAGCGTAAATTCCTCTCGCTCGTTATAAATGCTACGAACTGACTTGTTTGGCTCATTCACGTAGGCATAGCGCGCGGCCAGCTCAAGCGGCGCCGGAAAGGCATCAAAAAGATTATGGAAAAAGTAGCCTGACTGGATGTAGAAGCCTGTCAGCGCACTCTCGGTACCCTCTACTCGATCATCAATAAACTTTCTATGCCACTCCTGCTGCAGAGAAAATCCGCGATACTTGAAAGCAAACTCCTGAACTGCCTGCTCAATTCGGAATTGATCTTCAGCTGCCACCAATGGCTTTGCGAAACCATCCAGATTGCCGCAACCTGAAGAGGACCAGCGTGTGCAGGAGCCGGTGTTGGTAAACCCAGCAATTGCAAACGAGCCTGTCGGCAAATCAGTGTATTCCACATCCGTCTGCTTCCAGGCCAGATCACGCCCCAGAAAGTTCCACTGCAGGCGGCCCATATAGAGGTGGTCAGTTGAGTTGTTCTTAACGCCCCTCCCTTCACCATTGAAAACGCCGGCGTAGTAGCGCATATCAGCCATGGTTCCCTTGAAAAGCCGACCACGCAACTGAACCCCTACTTGTCGGTCCACGGTAAAGATGCGGTTAACAATCGAGCGTTCTACGAACTGCTGACGGCCGGATGAATCGACCCTCTCCCGGTTGAGGTCCACTTTCCACTGGCCCAAGCGGATACCACCCCAATCCCACTTGGCCAAATCAATCCGCCAGTCAATCACTCTAGCGCTCGTCTTCACTGCGTCAGTGTCAACATCGCGCGCTGGCTGAAGATCCACCTCGAAGTAGTATTTGATCCAAGGCTGGAATCCATGCCCACCGATTTTCATTCGCAACCGCCGCGACTCGAAGCTGGAGCCGCTGGCATCCTCAAATTTCGATATTTGCCGTGGGTCAGACCCGTAAGGGTTGCTGTAGCGAAGCTGCGCCCGCCACTGCAGGTTGGTCTGCCAGTTACCGTCCCGAGTCTCGAACCGAAACCCTTTTGATCCGTAACTCGCGGTAACAGGCGACTCAGCAATGATTGCGCTGGCCACAGCGTCGTCGATGGCTCGCTGAACGTTCTCGTCCAACGCGATCGATGACGCGAGTTCAGCCTCAGTGATCTCAGGTGAATCAACTTGCGGGCTCTCCTCTACCGATACCGTAGACAGCACGTCTGCAGCGGTGACCTCTTCCTTCTCCATCAGTTGGTCATATTGCGCCTGACTGATTAAGCCGTTCTGTAACAAAACATCAAGCAAGGCCATATCGGTTGCCGAGGCCGTCAACGCGAAGCTACTGGTCAAACCAACAGCTAGGCAAAGAGAGCGAAAGGGAGAGGTTTTAGACGACATACTTAGAATCCTGAGGACTGATACAGTGAACCGTTTATTGATAAAGAGGATGTTGCGGGGCAGTTTCAGTTTCGTGACAGCCGCGTTAAAGTTTTGTGAATAAAATGTTGCAGATATATGACAGTCGGCACTCCACACTGACTGGAGGGGAGCCGGTTGGGCTCCTAATAGTTCAAATCAGCGGCACAGCAGGGCTACCGGGCTAATCTTCTATAGTTATGTTAAACGCGGTCGCAACAATTCAATTGAGGAGCACCCCTCAACGGATGCCGGCCAAGTGATCAACGGCAAATACCATGTGCCCGCGACACGCGAGCACCTCACAAGTCACGAGACCGGCGAAAAGGGATGAAGCGTACACAGTGGGTGGCGATTTTGGCCTTGCTTTTAGCCGCTGGTGCGACGATGAGTGCACGCATCGCGCAAAACGCGGGAGCCATTGGCGCGGGTTATGCGGCGAAGCAAATCTGCTCTGGCGTATTTGTCGCGCGGTTACCCGAGCACTTCGTCCTGAATACTGATGTGCTACCCAGGCTCGCGACGGTTGCCCCGTTACCTCATTTACTTTCCTACGACGTGGATACCCAGCAACGAACCGTGATAGCGCGAATGCTGGGCCAAAAGGTCAGAGTGGAACATCAACCAACATCTGGCTGCACATTGCTATCGGAGGATGCTTTGTCGGCACGCTCTCAGCTCGAAACTCCGGCGCATTATGTCTACCTGGCTAGAAGAGCCGCTGACAGCACACTACCCGTAAGCGCCATCAACCCAGCAATCCGCAAAGCCCTAAATACCGCCTTTGCAGAGCCTCCCGAAGGCGGCCGAAATACTCTGGCAGTGATCGTGATGCACCGCGGCGAGATCGTGGCGGAGCGTTACCAAACCCCCGTTACCATCAATACGCCCATGCAGGGCTGGTCAATGAATAAAAGTTTGATGGCTACTTTCATCGGTCAGCAAATTGATCGGGGACGCTTGAGTCTTGATGATTCTGTAGCGGAGGCGCTAAAAACTGCGGGCGCTGAAGCATTCCTCGTCAGCCTGGTGAGCCCTGATCTTACGCTGGGGCACCTACTGTCTATGACCTCGGGCTTTGACTTCGCCGAGCGCTACTTCCCTGGGGATGATGTCACCGACATGCTCTATCGCGAGCCGGGCATGTGGTTGTCAGCACCGGCAACCGGACACGCGCGCGCCCCCGGTGAACAGTTTGCCTATTCCAGCGGCGACATCAATACGGCCTCTCTCATGTGGCAACAGTCTCTCGGAGACCAGACATATCCAGACTGGATTGACGCCCACTTCGGCAGGCCGTTGGGCATGCGAGAAATGGTGCTGGAGCCTGACGCCAGTGGTATTCAGGTAGGCTCAAGTTACGCTTACCTTACCCCCCGCGACTGGGCGCGAATGGGGCAACTGTGGCTGGATGCCTGGCATGGCCGGAGCCCAATCATCAGCCAAGACTGGCAGCGGCTGGCGGTCACACCGGGTACTGCCAATAATGGCGAGATCTACGGTCTGGGATTTTGGTTAAACACTGGACATCGGGCATTTCCCAGCGCGCCTGAGAGTACCTTCCATGCCGGCGGTAACTCAGGGCAGTTTGTGGCGGTCCTGCCCGAGAGGGAGCTGGTGGTTGTTCGGCTCGGACTCACACTCAATGAGTCTCGAGCCGATATGGATGCGTTACTGGCTGATCTTTTGGCGATTATTGAATAGCACACCAACCAGGCTATAACACATGGAGAAGAAGTTCCTCAGCGGCAGCAACCGGCTGAGCCCCCAAAACATACACAGCCACCGTGAATTGAACGAGAGATCGAACAAGGAGAGGGAGCGCACTGGATAAACTAATCATCGAATTCTCTGACCACGTTTGCAGAACAATGCAAACGTTAGAGTCAGAGCGTTAAATTTTTATGGCGCTATCTTTACACTAAGTTGAATTTTTTATTGCATTTGTATGAAACAAATTACTGCAGGGTACGGGACGCTCCTAAAACACGACTCAGTGCCATGCCGCCCAACGCGCCTGCCAACCCCTGCCCGGCCAAACCCACGAGGGATCGCGCCGGCGCGAAGACGTCAACACCAAATGCGAAATTGAGCAAGGGGTGTAACAGCCCGATGCAGAGCGCACCGCAAATAGCAAAGATACTCGCATTGGCGGTCAGCACAGCACGCCGATCAAGCCAGGCTAACAACAACCACGCCGGCGCGAGAGCGATGGCCATCAGGGGAAGCAGGCTGGCGCTCAGTCCCACAATGTCGCTCCAAGAGCTGGACCAGCGCATGCCCCAAGACACCGCCAAACCCATCTTTTCCACCGAGCTCAGCACCATTTGCGTGCCAATCACCGAACCCACGAAGAAAGCGACCAAAATGCCTATCGCCACTGCCAGCAGAGCGCGCATACGATTTATTCATCTCCAAAAGTGAAGCGTTTTCCAGAATCCGCTGATGTTACGCTGACGTACCTTAGCTGACTCATTTTTCAGGACCTTTCTGCATGCGCGCGCTCCAATCCTCCCTCATATGGCTACTCTGTCTCAGCTCTTTCTGTGCAGGCTCAAGCTTGGCACAAGACTACCAAGTCAAAACCTTGGCGACCGGTTTGGATGAGCCTTGGTCGATCGCTCCCATTGGAGACGGCACCTACTTGGTGACTGAAAAATCAGGTCGGCTAGTAAGGCTAGAACCCAATCGCAGTATCACCACCATAAAGGGCACCCCCCCCGTTTATTTCGCCAGTCAGGGTGGACTTCTTGAGGTATTGGCTGACACGGACTTTGCCAACAACGGAATGATCTATCTGAGCTTCGCAGGGGGGGATCAATCTGCCAACCGAACGACTGTCGTGAAAGCGAAGCTCGACGGCGACACGCTAAGCGAGATACACACCATTCTTGAGGTTGGCCCAGATAAAGAAGGGCCTGCCCACTATGGCGGCAAGCTCGCATTTCTTCCTGATGGCACGCTGCTGGTCACTGTGGGTGAAGGCTACAAGTACCGTGAGGAAGCACAGAACTTAGATTGGGAGTTGGGCAAGCTACTCCGAATCAATACCGATGGCACATCGCCCGCAGATAATCCGTTCCCCAATAAGGCCCCACGAGTCTTTTCCTACGGTCACCGAAACCCACAGGGTTTGATACATGACGAAGCCACCGGCCACATTCTCATGATGGAACACGGGCCCAAAGGTGGTGACGAACTTAATCGTATTGAGGCGGGGCGTAACTATGGCTGGCCGGCTATAACCTACGGGGTCGACTATAGCGGCGCCGTGATCTCCCCTTTCACTGAA
>CAXEVD010000032.1:0-9210 GCA_963999395.1 uncultured Halieaceae bacterium | reverse complement strand
CGACCGCGACACCCGCAATGTTGCCGCCGCCTACCCGGCCGGCGACGCTCACCGCCAAGGCCTGAAAGCTGGAAATACCCCGCTCTGAGCCCCGCCACTCGATATCTGACAACACTGCCAGGGTGCGGCGAAACAAGCGGATCTGCACAAACCGGGAGCCAATCGTGAAACGAACCCCCACGATCAGCAGCGCACCGATTAGCACATAGGACCAGAGCCAGTCCGTGATGGTCATGAGCATAACGGTCAGATCAGTCCGGTTATGAGAATAACGGCCACGGCCGGCACGACGACGAATCGGGTGAGCCCGCGCCAGGGTCCGTACCACTGGGGATCGTCCCGCAGCTCATCTGCACTGTGATCCGGATGCATAAACCAGCCGGTGAAAAGGGCTACCAACAAACCCGCCATCGGCAGGAAAAGCTTGTCGTAGAGCGCTTCGGTGAGCTCATTAAAGTTCATACCGAGCAGACGATAGTCTTCCCAGGTGTTGTAGCTGAGCACCGAAATCACACTCAGACAGGTCACTGAGCCCACCACCAATATCGTGCTGCGTTGCCGGGTGGTACCGAGTTTCTCTTTGGTCCAGCTGGTCACACTTTCCAACAGACCCACCATCGACGTCACACCAGCCACCGCCAGCATCACAAAGAACAGCGCGGCAAACACTGCGCCACCGGGCATTTGCGAAAATGCCACCGGCAAAGTCTGAAAAATGAGTCCCGGGCCACTCGCCATATCGAGACCGAAATGGAAGACCGCAGGGAAGACAACGAAACCGGCCAATAGCGCGATAAAAGTATCCGCCAACACGATTGTGCCAGCCCCGCGCGCAATGGAGAAATCTTTCGGCAGATAAGCGCCGTAGGTCATCATGCCACCCATGCCCACGCCGATCGAGAAGAAGGCTTGTCCTACTGCTGCGAGAAAGGTGGCACCGGTGACTTTGCTGAAATCCGGCGTGAACAACCACTGCAGTGTCTCGATAAAGCCGCCGGCAAAATAGTTGTAAACACTCAGCCCCACCAGCAATGAAAACATCAGCGGCATCATGAACTTCACAGCGCGCTCAATGCCGGCGGTCACACCGGCATAGATGATGGTGCCCACGATCACATTGCCGATCAGGGTCCATATCACCATCGACTGGTTGTCCGCCAGCAGACCTGCAAAGGTGATTTCGGCCACCGCCGCGTCGAAATCCGTAAACCCTGTGAGCAGCGCGCGACCCAGGTACCAGAGCACCCAACCCACGACCACCGCGTAGGTAATGGCAATCGTATAGGCAGTGACCACGCCCAAGCCGCCAACGACTTTCCAGCGGTCGCTTCGGCCAGATTCGGTGGCAACGACGGCCATGGAGGTGGGCGGGCTACCACCACCCCGCCTGCCAACCAACAGCTCAGCCATCAGGCAGGGAATGCCAATCGCAACGGCACACAGCAGATAGATCACCACGAAGGCGCTACCGCCGTTTTCTCCTGTGACGTAAGGGAAACGCCAGATATTGCCAAGACCGACAGCAAAGCCCACCGACGCCATAATGAAAGCGAACCGGCTGGACCACACCGCATTTCCCGTTGCCGTCATGGAGATCTCCTAACCCTTCTTGCCTCGCCAGCAAATGCATCGCTGGGCTCTGTGTTGCTCATTTATCGGTATCGAAAACTACGTAAGGTCGCATCCAATAACAACCTCACAACTGCCCCTGCAACACAATGTCAAAGCCCGCGGCAGTAGGCGCCGCCAGTATCGATACTGCCCGCCGAAAACCGTCGTCTCTGGCCACCGGGCCAGTCGCACTGAGCTTGACCGTATAGGCGTCCATCGAGAGGCTGATATCGCCACTCAGCACCAGCGCGCCGTTTTCAGTGACGACCTCACCCACAATCCCGTCGGCGGATCCTGCGTTACCTGCAACATCAATACGATAATCACCCAGGGGAATATTGCCGCTGTTCGCCGTCCAGATGGCATTTTGAAGATATACGGTGCCCTGCGCCTGTCGCAGGCCCGCCTGCTCGACCTCGATGCGGTCAAAACTGCCGGACAATGTGCCGCCCAGATACAGCGGAAACATCGCGCGCAACGCACTAGTATCGAGGTTAACGCTGACATCGCGAAGCACCGTGAGGCCCGACAGCCCCATACCAATTCGACTGGTAAATATTTGATCGCCCCACTCGCTGGTCAGGGTCAGCGGCAAGCCCCAGCCGAGTCGCCACGGCTGCAGCTGCCACTGCACCCGCCCCAACATGAGTGGCTGACCATCGATCATGGTCCAGGCTCTGATGGCCTGCCCCGACCAGACCGTCCCCGACAGACCAGACAACGACAGCGTGGCGGGCAAAAAAGCGGTGAGGACCCGTGCCGGAATCTGCGACAGCATCAGTAACGACAACAGCGCGGCTGCCAGGAGGCGACGGTGTCGGATCAGCCTGTTCACCTCAGGTACCCGCCACCCTGAAAGTGGCATTCACGCCGCCACTGCGACCCGCACTGCTGACCGAGGCGTCCAACACAGCGAGGCCCGACACGCCCTCTATCTGCTCAAGAAATTGCAGCAGATTGTCGAAGGCTACGCCCTCGAAGCGAATTTGCACCTCGCCCCGGCTGTTGGGTTGCAGCCGCTTCACAGCGAGGCCGTTGGCTTCGCTGGCCTGACTGAGTGTGCGGGTCAGATTGATTTTCTGATCGCCCCCGCCGGCGCGCAACGCGGCGAGTTGCTCTACCTTGAGGTCGACGCGCATCAGCTTTTCGGCCAGCGCCTGATTACCCTGCGTCAAACGGTCACGACGCCCATCCAGCTCGATAAAAATCAGCTGCACAAAGAGCCACAGCCCCAGGGCTGCGACAAGCGCCATCAGAGCAATCTGATCTCGACTGGGAAGCGATTCGAACCACTGACGCATGATCAGATCCCCACCCGCAGTCTGGCCACAACGCCGTCTCCGCGCGCATTGGAACTCTCCAGGCTCGCCTGCAGCGAGCGCTGGCCCAGCTGCTCACGGACCTGCTCCACGGATTGGAAGCTGGGGGCTGAGAGATTGACGCGAATCTCACGTCCACCGCTGAAATTGACGGAGGTTAGCGTGATCTCAGGGACGGCACCTGCCGCACCCAGTAGCGTCACCAAGACAGGAGTGAAGGCCCGGTGCTGCGCGCCGGCGCCCAACTCCGCCAGCTGGCGATTAAGCTGCTTCTCCACGTCCACGACCGCACCTCTGGGATTGATACGGCGATAGCTGTCCTGAATCGCTTGTCGTAGCTGCAGGTCCTCAGCCTTCAGGGTCTGATAATCGGCAACAGATAGCCCTGTCTTCAGAATCAGTGCGACACCTAAAGCAACGGCAACCTGTTGCCAGACACCCCACCAACGCTTCAGCGGCAGTTGCGGGGCAAACTCTCCCTGTCGCAGGTCCGGGCCCGCCGGGGCAGTCTCTGCCAACAATAGCGCCTCGGAGAGCCCCCCCTGACGCCACTGCAGCTGATCGTGAAACCGCGGCGGGATAGATGCCTTGGCAGTCGCTTCATCCTGTCCGTAGGCCACCACAACGACCTTTTCTGAATCGAGACTTTCCAACAGAGCGGGCAATAGCGCCACTTCGATTCGCGCCCCCTCGGCCTCAGCCCAACGCACCAGTACAGAGTCTGATTCGAATAACAGCGTCCACTGACCCGCGGACCAAGGTAGGCACAGCGCCTCCGTGACCCAGGGTAATTCCCTCAGCGTTTCGGGTATTTCCTCCATCCACTCACTGATGGTGGCGCGCTTGACGACACCCACCGCCTGCAAGCCATCGCGCAACGGGGCGTGGGCAAAATGGAGCTCAGAAACGTCCTCGAGCAGCGACTCTTCCAACATAAATGGGAGCGCGCGTCGCAGGTGTTTCACCTCTTCGGGCGCCACCGGTACTGTGAGATTGCGGATCATGTCAGACGGTAAAGCGAGACAGGTGTTTTCGGGCAGACTCACCTCGCCGGCACCCAGAGACTGGGGCGCATGACCAGGTCGCAGCAGAAACCCGTGTCCCTGCTGCCACCGCACCACATTGAGGTTCTCTGGGTTCATCAGTGAGGGATTCGCAACGCCAGTGAGGAAGTGTGAACTGACAGTGACCGCATCATAGCTCGCCCTCTGACCGAAAAACAGCAACAGTACGATCGGGCACGCGGTGCAGCACGCTGAACAGGTGGCGCTCGCGCTCTACTAGTTCCACCGTGGCATCCAGCAAAAACCAATCGCTTCTAATATCTAGCAGCGGCTCAAGCTGCCCCATGGACTGGCCCTCGAATGCCGGATCCGCCAGCAGATCCGCGACGGTGCCAATCTCACCCTCGCGTCGCAATTCATCCAGACGCTGGGCCTCGATCTCATTCATAGGAGAGAGCTGATCGTCGCCGTTCACACTGCGCAACACCGGCAGGGGGCAAGTGAGAATATTCAGTCGGCCACTCGTCTCCGGCCACACGGTGACCAGCGGGGCCAGCGCCCGATAGACCGGCTCGGTCATGCCTCGCACGGCGCGCAGCTCGCTCACGCTGGCCAGTGCACGGTTAGCGGGGAGATAAGGGTAATCAGCGTAGCGGTAATCCCCTTCTTCGGCGCCATTCAACCTACGCTCGGCATCGCGATCAATAAAGTCCGTAACCGCATCGGTCAGGGCCATCGCCTCTTCCAGAGACAGCGACGCGTCCCCCAGCGCCTGCAGCAGTCTGATAAACATCTTTTGTGTCGCGTTCCAGCGCTTGGCCGAATCATCGGGGGAAGCCGTCCCAGTCTGCTGCGGCGGATTGTCAGCGGCCAACTCTTCCGCAACATCCTCGGCATTACCTGCTCCATTGGTATCAGGAGTCGTTGATCCGCCGGGCTGGCTATCTGCCAACAAATTGAGATTCAGCCGCCCCTGCAGATCTTCAATCCGTCCACTCATCCAGCCACCGGCTTCCAGTGGATAAGATGTTGGAGGCTGCGCCCAGACCTCTCCCAGGTGGTCCGCGGCGACCTCGGCTCTGGCGTCGGCGCGACTGTCTGCCTGCAGTGCCACCGCTGCCAGCTCCTCCGCGCCAATGAGATAAGCCCAGGCTTGCTCCGAAAACAGCTGATGCGTGCTTCGTTGCAGGGTCAGTGTGAAATCGCGCTGCAACCCAACGATCAGTGCAGCTACCAGGGCAAACACCAACATCGCGACGACCAACGCAGCGCCCCGCTCTGACCGGGAAGATTTACTGCGAAGGTAAGACATAGGTCCTCCGCAGCTCCCCTAATCCGGCCACCTCCATCAGTACCTCTACGGCAGCCGGTGGCGAGGGCATTTGGCCTGGTTGAGAAAAATCAGCGATCCAACTGTCCCGCCAATCGCGACGGTCAATGACGTCATTGCGGTCACTTTCAACCGCCGATAACGCGGGTAAGAACCTGAGCTCAAAACGCTCAACGCCCTCCAGAATCGCGGTTTCAACGGTTTCCGTCCCCGCAGTGCGATCGAGCACAGGAAAATAGCCGCGCCATAGACGTTCATCTTCAAGCCACCAGCGAACGCGCTGCAGAGTGCTGCGCGGCGCGGCGCTGGAGTTGTGCCAACCGGCCCGGGTTAGTGATAGCGGCTCACGCGCCATCTCGCCGCCCATGAGCGCTGGCACCACCTGACCAAATTCATCGACGACGGGTCGGTTGACGACCTGACGGAGATCTCGCGACAACATTGCCAACGTTTGATTAATGTCGTGGGCACGCCCGCTCGCGCTGCGCAGGCTTTCCGCACCAGAAAGTGCAGAAGACAAACCGGTATAGGCCGCCACCGAAATCAAGGCGGTGATCGCCATGGCGATCAGCACCTCCACCAAGGTAAAGCCCGCAGCAGATGCGTTACCGCGCGCCATTGGATTGCTCCTGGGCGAGATAACCATCGAGGGTATGAACGGGTGACGCCGCCCCGTCTTCCTGATCAGACACCACAATTTCATAGCGGAAAAAACCGGGTACTTCTGTCTCCACCCCCTCGCTCCACCAATACCAGCTGCGTCCCGCCATCTCCTCAGTGCCCGACACCCGGCCGGTTTGCAGCGAGCCCTTTGCACCGACAACCAAGCGCAGCTCGGCTAGGCGATTGGCCGCGACCCATTGTGCGTGGGTGCGATCCTCGAGGTAGCGTAATCCGTCTAATTGCTGCGACAGCGTAACCAGCAGCGCGGGCAGGGCAACCGCCACGACCGCCAGCGCCACCATGACCTCAACGAGGGTAAAACCGAGAAACGCCCGAGGTACGATCGAAGAAGTGGTTTCGCCGCGCAAGAGGTCAGTCTTCAGCATCGACCCTGCCTCGGGGCATCAGCGTCATGCGGCCCAACAGATCCCACTCCAGCCGGTACAGCAGTTCACCCGTCCGCGAATCCAACCACTCCAGTGAACCCGGGGTCATCTCGCCACCTGCCCAGGCAACAATCTGTGGCGAGGGATTCAGGTCAGCCTCGTAGGGCAGGAGCTCGACCTCGGGTTGGCCCGTCAGATCAAGTCGTAGCTCATAGCCGGTCGAGAGTCTCAGTGGCTCGAACACCTCAGCACTGGCGCGGGGCGCTGCCCAGCCCTGATCAAATCGTCTCAACCAGATACCCTCATAACCCGATGAGTCAACGTCGCTATCTTTGCCAATGAACAGTCCATGGTCGGCAGCAGACAAGCCCGCCTCGGCGCTGGAAAATGCGAGCAGTCCAGAGAGGTGGCGGACTTCACTCTCGAGTTCAAGCTCCGCGCCGCCCCGGCCCACGTTGAGACTCACCACGCCGGTCAACAACACAATCACAAATACCGCGACCAGCAGCTCAATCAGGCTGAAACCGGGTTGTTCACCAGTGAGTCTCATCGAACCGTCCTTGTCCGAGCGTCCGGGATTCAGCCGCTTGCCTGATTCCAGTTGCCAATATCGGCGTTCTGACCTTCTCCGCCCGGCAAGCCATCAGCGCCCATCGAATAGATATCTGTCTCCCGATATTCGCCCGGTGACAGGTATAGGTACGTTCGACCCCACGGGTCTGTGGGCAGCTCGGCGAGATAGCCGCCCTGCTTGAAATTACGCGGCTCGGGTTCCAGCGAGCTGGGCGTGACCAGAGCCTCGAGCCCCTGCTCAGTAGTGGGATACACGTAGTTATCCAATCGGTAGATCTTCAACGCCGTCTCAATAGACTTGAAGTCAGCCTGTACTTTTTGGATGCGGGCGTCATCAGCACTGTTGAGCACTGTGGGTGCGACCACGCTGATCAACAATCCCATAATGACCAGCACCACCAAAATTTCGATCAATGAAAAACCGTTCTGTTTCGTCATGGCCGCTTACCTCACCATCGTATTCAAATCAAAAATCGGGAGCAGAATGGCGAGCACAATGGTCAGCACCAACCCTCCCATAAAGACCACCATCGCAGGCTCGAATAACCCCATGATGGTCCCCAGTGTCATTTCCAGTTCGCGCTCCTGATTCAGCGCCGAGCGCTCTAACATGGTCTCCAGGTCTCCACTGGCTTCCCCCGAGGCCACCATGTGCACCATCATTGGTGGGAAAAAGGCCTGCTGAGACAGGGCCCTGCTGAGACTTGCGCCCTCCCGTACCGCGACAGATACCGCGGCGCTGGCTTCGCGGAGCACCAGATTCGTCATCACAGCACCGGCAATGTGCAGAGCATGGATCAAGGGCACGCCCGAGGCCATGAGAATGCTAAGCGTCGAGGCGAAGCGTGCGCTGTCCAGCGCAACCAGTACCCCGCGCAGACCGGGAACGCGAAGCAGAAGCTGGTGCCAGTGCTTGCGTCGACGGGGATGTTGCAGCAGGCGTCGAGACAACATCACGCTCGCGACCAGCAACACCAGGCAATACAGCGCATAAGCGCGCATAAAGTCGCTGACCCAGATCAACCCCACCGTCAATGGCGGCAGCGCCTTTTTGGAGTGCGCAAAAATGCCCACCAGCTCGGGGACCACGAAGATCATGAGCGCCGAGACCACCGCCACCGCCACCGCAATCAGCACAAATGGATAGATCAGCGCCATCTGAAGTTTCTGCGCCGTGTGCTGGCGGGTCTCTGTGTAATGGGCCAATTGCTCGAGCACCGGCGCCAGCTGGCCCGCTTCCTCGCCCGCATTCACCATCGCCCGGTACATTTCGCCGAACGCCTGAGGGAACTGGTTCAACGCATGTGCCAGCGTGTGACCCTCGGCCACCTTCGAGCGGACCTGCAGCATCATGGATTTAATCGCGGGCTTACGGCTCTGATCAGCAACTGCCTGCAGGCACTCATCCAGTGGCAGCGCCGAGGCCACCAGCGTCGCCAATTGACGCGTCAACAGCGCCAGATCGCCGGCGCCCAAACGCTTGGCAAACCATCGCAAACGTCGGCCTTCTCCGGCCCCGCCCACATTCGTCGCCTCTGCGACTTCTACCGGCCTCAGATGACGCTGCCTGAGCGTCCCCCGCACTTGGCGGTCAGAGTCACCCTCCAGCACGCCTTTGACCAGTTTGCCCTCATCGTTGAGGGCCTTGTAACGAAAGGCCGTCATGGATCAGTTGACCGCGGTCACCCGCAGTACTTCCTCTAGGCTGGTCTCACCACCGATAATACGTCGGCGACCATCGGCATCGATACCGGGGCTCTGTTCTCGGGCAAGACGCAACAGCGATTGCTCGCCCTGACCACCGTGAATCGCTTCACGGAGTGCCTCATCGATTTCGATCAGTTCGTAGATGCCAGTCCGGCCCCGATACCCGGTCATGTTGCAGTGCTCACAGCCCCGGGCACGATAGAGCTGGACGTTCTCATCCGCGAGTCCGAGTCGCTCCCGCTCGGCATCACCCGGTTGATAAGGTTCGCGACATTCCAGACACAGTAGCCGCACCAGTCGCTGCGCCATCACAGCCAGCAGACTCGATGAGAGCAGAAATGGCTCGACCCCCATGTCCTGCAATCGTGTCACGGCACCGATAGCCGTATTGGTATGGAGTGTCGACAACACTAGGTGGCCGGTCAGTGACGCTTGAACGGCAATTTCGGCGGTCTCCAGATCACGGATCTCCCCCACCATGACGACGTCGGGATCCTGCCGCAGAATGGCTCGTAAGCCCCGGGCGAAGGTCATATCCACCTTGGGGTTGACCTGGGTCTGGCCGATGCCTTCGAGGTGATACTCGATGGGGTCCTCGACGGTGAGGATATTGCGCG
>CAXEVD010000031.1:0-9309 GCA_963999395.1 uncultured Halieaceae bacterium | reverse complement strand
CTCACAGCTGCTTTGGCAAAATCTGAATGGGACTGAGCAGCAAGAATCTGCGACGCCGCCTCCACCAGACCCGCCGCGGGCGCATCGGGATGATTGGGGAAACGCAGGCCATAGCCCGGCGCAATCTCGTGCGAATCGGCTCGCGCGAGCTGCGCAAGGAGCTCAGGCTCGGGGGCGTTCTTGCCCTCCTGCCCGCGCACCAGATGGCAGTGCAATTCGATATCGAAGCGCGCCGCAATTCGCTCCAGCGTCTGTGCGGCAAGACAGCTGTAACCCTCATCAACCTGATGGAAATAATCAACCCGGTGCGGGGCTGCGGCTTTGACGCGGGCCTGCTCGGCCTTCCGGTGCCGCGCTGCGACGGCCGCAGCCCCGGAAAGTCGTGTCATCAAACGGGAGGTCAGCCAGCGGGTCAGGTGGCTGGGGTCCATGGTGGCAACACCACCCTGATCCTTAAACTGCTCGGACAACCTGACTGCCTCAGCTCGACGCGATGAGATCGGTCACCAACGACGTGACGATGTCAGCACTGGCCTTGGGCGACAGCCCCTGATGCTCGCGCAGGCGGTGCCACATATCGAAAGAAGCGATCGCGTGCAGAGCCTCGCGTCGGTCTTTGGGTAGCGACGCGAGCTCGGGTAGCCAAAGCTCTAGCTCTTTCCGCAGCCGCTTCTGATGCCAGCCATAGTTTTCTCGGAGTTTGGGAGAGCGCCACAGTTGCGCCTGGGTGCAAAGAATAATCGCGCGCAACTGATCGAACGCATTGCCATACAGATCGATTGCCCGCGCAACCCGCTCAGATAACGTACCTGCTCGATCGTCCACCTCGAAGAGCGCCTCGTAAGACGAAAGTAACATTTCGTCGGCGGCAAGGAAGAGCGAATCCATGTCGGCGAAGTGCCGGAAGAAAGAGCGGATTCCCACACCAGCCCGATCGGCAATCTGCTGCGCGGTGGGCACCAGCGTCCCTTCGTCCATAAGCGACAACGCAGCTTTGATGATGGCAGTTTGACTGCGTTCACTACGCTGCCGGCGACCATCAGAAGATTGAACGATGCTCAGGGCCATGCCGGCTCCTTACTCGGATTCACCCACTATTGGCAGTCAGTATGCCATGACACACAGGGTCGCCAAAACGGATTCATCCCACATCGCGCTAATGAGCGGCTATACCTAGACAGACCGGCCATCCCGCGACTGGATGGCAGCCAAGTTGGACTGGTGCTGCGCGCGATCCAACCGGTAATACACCAACGCCACCAGCATGACACCCCACAAGAACCATTGGGAGGGCACGAGCAAGGTGCCCAGTTGCAGCGCTGATTCGGTCGGCACGTCGGCGGGAGTCGCACCCTGGGGAAAGGCCACCGCCTGCAAAATGAGACCCGCGACGAACGCACCAATGCCCTGAGTGGTTTTGCGAATAAACGTCAGCGCAGAGAACAGCACGCCCTCGCTGCGCCGCCCGGTTTTCACCTCGGAATGCTCCACCAGATCCGCCAGCATCGAAAAGAAAATCGCCTGCATGGCGATGATGAGTCCAAGATCAATTGTGTTAACGGTAGCGAGGATGGGGAACAAAAGCGGATCCCCGTTCTCGGGCATCCAGCCCTGGAGTCTGAAGAGCACCGGTAAAGGTTGTACCGTGAACGCCAGAACACCGAGTCGCAGCGCCGCTCCTTTCTTGCCCCAGCGTTTTGAGGCCCGGGGCGCAATCCACAGTCCCATCAGCGCTGAGAGGACCACCAGCGACGTCCAGTAGAACACCTCCAGCGAGGTGAAGGCCCAGAAATAGGTGAGCATAATGAAAGTCAGCGCCGCGGTGAGGCCCGTGGCAACTGCACTGGCAATGGAAGAGACAAATAGCGCGAAGAAACTCCTGTCCGCCAGCGTCTCGATCACTTCTCTGAAAGCCGCCTTCAATCCCGCACGCGCTCTGGGTGGTGGCGCTGTCAGCGAGCCAATGCGGTGATGTGTCCCAAGCGCCGACACCAAAATGGCCACCAGAATCACCCCGCCGGAGATCACACCGTAGGTTTCGTAACCGTCGCGATTGAGTGCACCCACCGGATAGGCCTCGCTGGGCACCAATAGAAAGGCGTACATAAACACCGCCATGCCGGCGCCTCCCGCCCAACCAAAAAAGGAGCGCCAAGCCTGAATGGTGGTGCGCTCATCGTAATCAGCAGTGAGCTCAGGCATCAGGGCAGAGCTTGGGGTCTCGAAAAAAGTAATGAGCGTGCGAATGAGGACCGCTAATACAACGAGATAAAGAAACAGGGCCCCGTCATCCCAATCAGGCGGCTGCCACAGTAGCGAGTAACACAGCGCCACAGGGATCGCCGCGGCATACATAAACGGATGGCGACGTCCCCAGCGGGAGTGTGTATTGTCAGACCAGTAACCGACGATGGGGTCGCTGAAGGCATCGAAGATGAGCGCGATCAGGAGTGCTGTCCCTACAAGCGCCGGCTCCAGACCCACTACGGTGCCATAAAAGAGCAGCAAGAAATACGCAAAGCCATTGTCCTTGATGCCGTAGGCTACGGCGCCAAAGCCGTAGGTGAGGCGGATGCCCAGGCTGATCGATTTACCTACCGCGTCTTCGCTGTCTGCTGCGTGCGTGATCTCGACAACCTTTTTACCATTCTCAGAGATGCCCGCACTATGCAGCAATTCGCAGCTCATTGGCGAGCATGGCCATGACAACTGCCTAGCTCTTGCGAGAGCGGCTCATGAGTTTGGTGTCATAGATAAAAGCCTACCGCCGCGACAAACCTTGGCGGCCCGCTCCCGAGTTTGGTATAAACACAGAACAATAAGTCAAAGTCAGCCACAGGCTGATGTTGTTGCTGTAGGGTGGTATGGCTCCTGAACTCGTTATTCTGATTATCTCGGCCGCGTCAATTGCGTTCGTGCACACGTTGCTGGGCCCGGACCATTACGTGCCCTTTATTGCCATGGCCAAAGCACGCAGCTGGTCCCTGCCAAAAACTCTGCGCGTGGTCCTGCTATGCGGCTCGGGCCATCTCGTGGGCTCGGTCGCGCTGGGGATTCTGGGGATCGTCGCCGGCACTGAGCTGACTAGGCTGGAGTGGGTTGAATCGCAACGCGGAGAGTTGGCTGCCTGGGCGCTGTGCATTGTCGGCGCGCTCTACTGCGTGTGGGGGCTCCGACACGCCTACCGACAACGACCTCAGACTGCTGCAGGGTGGCACAGCCACGGCGGCGGCAGCCACTACCATGAACATCTGCACGCGGGTCACACCCACAGTGAGCCCGCTGAGGAACCGCCGACTGGTTCGCTCACGCCCTGGGCCATCTTTGTGGTGTTCGTACTCGGCCCCTGCGAGCCGCTCATTCCACTATTGATGTTCCCCGCCGCCACCCAAAGCGTCACGGGCATCTTCTGGGTGACAGGCGTTTTCGCCGTGGTCACTGTGGCCACCATGCTCGCGGCTGTCACGCTGGGCCAGATCGGACTTAAGCGCTTGAAAATCCCCGCGCTGGCGCGCTTTGGCCACACTACCGCTGGCGCCGCCATGCTAGGGTGTGGTGTCGCAATTGGCTGGATGGGGCTCTGATGATGGCGGACTACAGTGTCATTGATGCCGTGTGCAATATCTGGACACCCGAGGCGCTGTCGCACCGCCCAGGCTGGACCGATGAGTTTTTCGTCGGCAAGGTCAAAGGCAAACACGATTCTGCGGGCATTACCCTTGAGACCATGATCGGGGGCATGGATGAGGCGGGCATTGATGTCGCCTTTCTGGTCGCCGCCAAGGCCGGCAGAGTGGGCTTACCCGGTTGCTACCACATGCCGCTTGAAGTGGTGTCCCGCGCGGTCGAGCAGTATCCCGATCGCTTCCGCGGCATGCTGGGCCTGGACCCCTACATGGGCATGGATGGCGTGCGGCAACTCGAGACCGCGGTCAAAGATTTCGGATTTATCGGCGCGCACCTCTACCCACACTGGTTTGAGCTGCCCCCCAACAACGCCAAGTACTACCCCTTCTATGCCAAATGTATCGAGCTGGATATTCCTGTGCAGATGCAGGTTGGCCAGTCGCTGATCTACGCCAAGGAGCACCCCTGCCGCTCGGTGGGTCGGCCTATTTATCTGGACGACATCGCCTGTGATCTTCCGGAGCTCAAACTCTTGGGCACACACGTGGGTATTCCCTGGCACGACGAGATGATCGCCATGTCGTGGAAGCACGAGAACGTCTTTATCGTGACCGACGCGCACAGTCCCAAGTACTGGCCAGACTCGGTCAAGCACTACATCAACTCCTATGGGCAGAACAAAGTCATTTTCGGTACTGACTTTCCGGTGCTGCGCTTCAAGCGCACCGTGGACGAAGTCGACGAGTTTGGTCTGAAGCCCGAGGTGCGCAGGAAATTCATGCGCGACAACGCCATTCGTGTTTACGGCCTGGAGGACTTGTCATAACTGCGCCGCTGGAAGGGATTCGCGTCGTTGAGATGACCTCGGTCGTCCTAGGACCTTATGCCTGCCAGATGCTCGGCGACCTCGGCGCCGACATCGTCAAGATCGAGCCGCTAGCGGGGGATACCAATCGTAACCTTGGGCCCCACGCCAACGACCCGAAGATGTCGGCGCTCTTCCTGACCTGCAATCGCAACAAGCGCTCGGTGGCGCTTGATCTCAAAAGTGACGCCGGCCGGGAAGCTGCCCTCAAGCTCATCGAAACCGCCGATGTTGTAGTGCATAACTTTCGGCCACAGGCCATGGAGCGGCTGGGGCTGGATTACGAGCAGGTGAAGGCGGTCAACCCCAGCTTGGTGTACTGCGCGACCTATGGCTACAGCAAAAAAGGCCCCTATGGCGATAAGGGCGCGCTGGATGACTCCATTCAAGCGGCCAGCGGCATCGCCATCCTGCAGAGCATGGTCGAGGGTGAGCCGCGCTATTTACCCACCATTATTGCCGACAAGACGACCGGGCTGATGGTGGTCCAAAGCGTACTGGCCGCGCTCTTTCACCGCGAGCGAACCGGAGAAGGACAGTCCATTGAAGTGCCCATGTTCGAGAGCATGGTGTCCTTTGTCATGACCGAGCATTTGTGGGGCCAGAGTTTTGAGCCGCCGCTGGATAAGGCGGGGTACGTGCGACTGATGGCCTCGCATCGCAGGCCCTACAAAACCGCGGACGGGCTGTACCTCGCCGTGTTGCCCTACTGGGACAACCACTGGGGCACCTTTTGCTCGGTTGCCGGCAAGCCCGAGCTGGCCGAGGACCCGCGTTTTCAGACCATGGCGCTGCGACTCGCCAACATCAACGAGTCCTACCGCGAGACCGGAGAGATTATCGCCACCAAGACGCGGCAAGAGTGGGTCGACCTGCTCGGGGATACCAATGTGCCGATGATGGTGGTCAACACGCTCGACGAACTGATTGAAGACCCCCAGCTGGTCGGCGGTGGTTTCTGGCAAGAACATGACCATCCCACCGAGGGACGCTTGCGCTTTTCAAGCCCGCCCATGAATTTTGAAAAAACGCCGGCGAGTATCCGCCGGCTCCCACCCGGCCTCGGAGAACATACCCACGAGCTGCTCAGTGAGGTGGGCTATAGCCCGGATCAACTGGCGACCCTTAAGTCCGAGGGCGCCATCCAGATTGCAGAGGAGAACCATCGATGACATTCAAGAACCTTTACATAGACCACGAGCGGAGCTCAGAAGCAGAAGAGTGGGTCAAGGAGGAGCTGGCTGAGCAGGAAGAGCGCTTTGCCAAGATCGAGGCCGCCATGGAAGACCTCGCCCCCACCCGGGAGAAGTGGTACCAGGAATTCTTCGACCGACTGCGCACCAACGGCTTCAATATGGATGGCGACGACAAGATGCCGATTCCGGAGAGCGACCTCCCCGTGAAGCCCGCAGACCGGAAAGATCAGGTGGTCTGGAAATACGGTGTCGACAGCGACGACACCCCACGCAACGGAAAGGAGGGCTGAATCATGGCACGACCCCATATCGAACCGTTTTGCGATAGAGACGAGCACTTTAAACCCATGCGCCTGCTCGGCTTCGGCACAGGCATGCACTACAAGATGCTCAGCATGGACACCGACACCGGCGCCTGTTCCATGACCGTGCAATTCGATGGCGGCTACAAGCGCACGCCCGGATTCTCTTGGTCAGAGTATGAGTTCATCGTGATCGAAGGCGAGCTCAAGGTAGGCGACCGCACCTGCCGCAAAGGTCACTACTTTTATGTGCCTGCGGGCTACGCCCTGCCGGAGATCAGCTCAGATCAAGGCTGCCTGGTTCTGTACATGTACAACACCGGCGAGCCGAGTCATGAAGAGGCGACAGAGCATCACCCTTCAGCCCAGACCCAGCTATATCACGATGTCGACAGTTACATGGACATTCCTTGGGCCGCGGGCAACGTGGCCAAGCCCAGCGTGGCGTCGGGCTGCATGATCAAGCTGCTCAATTACAACCCCAACTCCTTCGCCATGACGTTCCTGTACTGCATGACGCCGAACTTTTATCAGGACAACATCTCCTACCACGACTGTGCCGAGGAGTCGTATCACCTCTGGGGCACCTCGTGGATGATGCAGTTTGGCGATGTGCCAACGGGCGGTTACTTCTGGCGACCGGCGTACATCAACCACGGCGCGTTTGCGTCTGAGTATGGCTGTATCGCACTGGGTCGGGTCGACTCCAAGCTGTTCAACCACTTCCACTACAACCCGTGGACCACACCGGTGGAGAACGCGGAGCGCTCAGAGGCGCGTCTACTCGCCAGAGACCCGCTGCTGTATCACTGGGCCTTCAGCAAGGACCACAACCATCCCCACAGTCCGAAGGACTTCGAGATGTTTATGCCCAGACGGGGCGATGAGGACGGTCACGATACGGAGCACAAGAGTGACGGCCATCGGCACGATCACTGGCACGGCCATCACCATCATGACGACCACAGCCCGCATTCCCACGATCATCATCACGATCACTAAAGCTGGCAGCGAGGCCACTCGGTCGCCCAACAAAAAACAGCGGCTCAGGCCGCTGTTTTTTATTCCCCTCTCATTTGCTCACGCAGCGGCTGCCAGCACCCAATCTGGCCTTAGCCGCCCTCGGCCTGCAGATAACAGCGCGCGCAAAGTGCCTCGTATCGGGCGGATTCGCCGTCGATCATGACCTGTTCGCCCTCGCGGATAATGCCCTGCTCGCCCAAGCGGGCGTTAAAGATGGCCTTGTTCCCGCAGCGGCAGATCGTCTTCATCTCCTGCAGCGAGTGCGCTACCTCCATCAAGCGTTGGCTCCCCGGAAAAGCCTTGGTGCGAAAGTCCGTGCGAATCCCAAAAGCGACCACCGGGATCATATCCAGTACCGCAATCGCCAGCGCCTGATCGACCTGCTCCGGCGTCAGAAACTGGGCCTCATCGATCAGCACGCAGGCCACGCCGTCACTGAGCTCAGACCGCTGCGCAGAGAGCGTTTGTAGCGCCGCACGCAGGTCCTGACCGGGAGAGAGCAGCAAATCAGCCCGACGCGTCACACCGAGGCGCGACACAATCTGATCATCGCCTTTGGTATCCACTGACGACTTCACCAACACGACGCGCTGATCGCGCTCCTCATAGTTATGGGCCACCTGCAACATGGCGGTGCTCTTGCCGCTGTTCATGGCGCCGTAACGGAAAAAGAGTTTGCTCATGGCGTCACTTCAGCGAATCGTGCAGTACCTGTCAAATCCCGTCTCTAGGGTCGCGACAGGACGCACAATCAATCGACACTCAGTTCCGGCAACGCTGCATACAAAGCCAGCGCCTCAGGGTTCGCCAGCGCGTCCTGATTACCGACGGGCTCGCCATGGATGGTCTTTCTTACCGCGAGCTCGGCGATTTTGCCGCTGATCGTGCGCGGGATATCCGCGACCTGAATCACCTTCGCCGGCACATGGCGGGGCGTGGTGTTGGTGCGGATTTCACCGCGGATGCGGGCAGTGAGTGGCTCATCGAGCGTCACGCCGTCGCGCAGGACCACAAACAACACGACTCTCACATCGTCCTGCCAGCTCTGACCCACCACGACGCTGTCGAGCACCTCAGGCACGCGTTCGACCTGCCGGTAGATCTCAGCCGTACCAATGCGCACGCCGCCGGGGTTGAGCACCGCGTCGGAGCGCCCGTGAATCACGAAGCCACCCTCCGGTGTTCTCTCGCCGTAATCGCCGTGGGCCCACACACACGGCCAGCGATCAAAATACGCGGCGTGAAATTTGCTGCCGTCAGTATCCCGCCAAAAGCCCACCGGGCAGGAAGGAAAAGACTGAGTACACACCAGCTCACCTTTATCACCCTCAACCGGCTCACCCGACTCATTCCAGATAGCGGTGGCCATACCCAAGCCAGCGGCCTGAAGCTGGCCCGCGTGGACCGGGAGCGTGGGCACTCCGCCCGCAAAACATGAGACGATATCGGTACCGCCCGAAATGCTGGCCAGGTGCAAATCAGGCTTGAAGGCGCGATACACCCACTCAAAACCCTCATGGGGCAGCGGCGACCCCGTCGACAGCACGGTCTTCAGCGTGTGCAACTTATGGCTCTCTGCGGGGACGACACCGGACTTCTCCAATGCACCGAGATATTTCGCGCCGACCCCAAATACCGTGATGCGCTCCTCGTCGATCGCATCGATCAAGCGGTGCCCGTCACGGGCGAAGGGGGAGCCATCGTAAAGGATCAGCGCAGCGCCGCGGGCCAAGCCACTCACTAGCCAGTTCCACATCATCCAGCCGCAGGTCGTGAAATAAAAAAAGCGATCGTCGCGGCTGATGTCGGTGTGCAGGGCATGCTCCTTGGCATGCTGAATCAACGTGCCACCGATGCCATGGACGATGCACTTGGGCACGCCGGTGGTGCCGGAGGAATAGAGAATGAATAGTGGGTCGTCAAATGATCGTGGTTCAAAACGCAAAGCCGGTAAGTCGCCGCTCAGGCACGATTCCCACAAGACGGCTTTCTCGATCTCGCCAAGCGCTGGCTGCGGCGACAGCTTCGGCACCACCACAACGTGTTCGATGTCGGGGATCGCGCTGGCGATGTCACTGGCCCGAGCCAGCGAATCACAGCACTTGCCGTTGTAGACATAGCCGTCGGCCGTAAACAGCAACCTCGGTGCAATCTGGCCGAAGCGATCTACCGCACCCTGCTGGCCGAAGTCAGGTGAGCAAGACGACCACACCGCCCCCACGCTAGTCGTTGCGAGCATAGCGACTACTGTCTCAATGCAATTGGGCATGAAGCCCGCAACCCGATCACCGGGCTG
>CAXEVD010000030.1:0-9805 GCA_963999395.1 uncultured Halieaceae bacterium | reverse complement strand
CCCGTTGGCACGACTTCCTCAACCAGCCCCAGCGTTTGCGCTTGCTGCGCACCAATGCGCTCACCACAGAGGATCATGCGCTTGGCCCAGCCCTCACCCACCAGCTGGGCCAGCCGTTGGGTGCCACCGGCACAGGGCAGCAGGCCAACCCGCGCCTCGGGTAGCGCCAGCGCCGCCTGCTCTTCGGCAATGCGGATATCGCAGGCCAGCGCCACTTCCAGGCCGCCGCCCATCGCGAATCCATTGATAGCGGCAATCGACACGCCCCGAAAATCGGCCAGCGTTTCAAACGCTTTGCCAAAGGCCTCGCTCACAGCCCGGGCCACATCCGCATCACCGGAAGCGAACTGGTTAAGATCCGCACCCGCCGAAAAGAATTTCTCACCCGCGCCCGTCAGCACTAGCGCGTAAACGGTGGGCTCTGCATTCAAGGCCTCGATCACGGCCTTGAGCGCCGGCAAGCTTTCACGATCCCAGGTATTGGCAGACGGGTTATCGATCACAACTGTGGCGATATTGCCCTCGATCGAGACTTTGATTTTTTCAGATGGACTGATGCTCATTGAATGACCTCCAGAGCGCCGTCCATCAGCAGCTTTCGGCCGACGATGACGCGCATAATTTCATTGGTTCCTTCGAGAATTTGATGCACCCGGGTGTCGCGCACGTAGCGCTCCATCGGATACTCCTTGATATAGCCATAACCGCCCAGCAACTGCAGGGCATCATTGCAGACTGTGAAGCCCACATCGGTGGCGAAGCGCTTGGCCATGGCACAATACGTGGTTGCCTGCGGGTCCTTGTTGTCCAGCTTGCTGGCGGCGAGCCGAATCATCTGCCGGGCTGCCACCAGCTCTGTCAGCATGTCGGCGAGCCTGAATTGGGTGTTCTGGAAATCCGCGATTGCAGTATCGAACTGCTTGCGTTCCTGCACGTAGGCAGTCGCATCCTGAATGGCCCGCTGTGCCGTACCCACGGAACAGGTCGCGATATTAATGCGCCCACCGTCCAGCCCTTCCATCGCTATGGCAAAACCCTGGCCTTCTTCACCTAAGCGGTTCGAGACCGGAACACGCACATTATCGAAGGTGATCATGCGCGTAGGTTGGGCATTCCAGCCCATCTTGTGTTCTTTCTTTCCGTACTCAATGCCCTCGGCATCCGCCGGTACCAGCAGCGCCGTGACCCCTTTCGGCCCCGCATCCGCGGTGCGGGTCATCACCACCAGTACGTCGGTCTCGCCCGCGCCGGAGATAAAGACTTTGCTGCCATTGACAACATAGGCATCGCCATCGAGCACTGCACTGGTGCGCAAGCTGCCCGCGTCGGAACCCGCGCCCGGTTCAGTAAGGCAGTAAGACGCCAACTTTTCGCCCATCACTAATTCGGGGCACCATTCATCGACCACGGCCTGCTGGCAGTACTTGCCAATCATGGCGGTCGCCATGTTGTGAATGGTCAGAAATGCGGCGGTGGTCGTGCACCCCTTCGCGAGCTCTTCCACGATCAGACTGGCATCCAGACGTCCCATACCCAACCCCCCCGCAGCCTCGGGGGTATACATACCCATGAAGCCCAATTCGCCCGCGGCTTTGAGCGCGTCCTTGGCAAAAACGGACTCGGCGTCCCAATGCGCAGCGTGAGGCGCGAGCTCCTTGTCAGAGAAGGCCTTGGCGCTGGCGATATAAGCCTGCTGATCATCGTTCAGTTCAAAGTTCACTCAGGGTGCTCCAACCGCTTGGGGCTATCGACACTGTGCATGGCGAGCAAAAAGGCCTCGCTGCGAAGCCACACAGTATAAACCGATTATGGCTCAACCCGGCGTTTCGATACACCGGTGAAATCAATTGCAAGCCGCGTCAATCCTCAGTTTTTGGGATGAGTTCACTGGCGTGAGACGGCCGGGCGGTTTACCCTAAGTGCTCGGTTTTTTGATGATTGGGGGATGGACCGTCATGTCGCAGAATATTGGTGACGCCAAGGCATTTATCGCGGAGCTGGTTGCGCGATCGCGCGCCGCTCAGAAGCAGATCGAGCACTATTCGCAGGAGCAGGTCGATGCGCTGATCCGGGCGATGGTGTGGTCCGTGGCGCGGCCGGGCGTTGCGGAAGAAATTGCCCAATTCACCGTTGATGAGACCCAGCTTGGCAACTATGACGGCAAGTTCCTGAAGATCCAGCGCAAGACCCGCGCGACCCTCCTCGACATCATTCATGACAAGTCCGTTGGCATCATTGAGGAATATCCCGAGCGTAATATCCGCGTGCTGGCCAAGCCGCTGGGCGTGATCGGCGCGCTGGCGCCCTCAACCAACCCGGAAGCGACCCCCGTCATCAAAGGCATTCACGCCGTCAAAGGCCGCAACTCGATCATCGTCGCGCCCCATCCGCGGGCCAAGCTGACCAACAAAAAGATCTGTGACCTGATGCGCGCCGCGCTGAAGAAAATGGGCGCACCTGAGGACCTGGTGATCGGTATCGAAACACCCAGCCTGGAAACCACTAACGAATTAATGCGCCAGTGCGATCTGGTACTTGCGACAGGCGGCGGTGCCATGGTGCAAGCGGCTTACTCCAGTGGCTCACCCGCGCTGGGCGTTGGTGTCGGTAACGCCGTCATCACCGTTGATGACACGGCCGATCTTGACGCGGCAGCAGAGAAAATCCGCCTGTCGAAAACTTTGGATCTGGCGGCATCCTGTTCGTCGGATAACTCGGTGGTGCTGCTCGATGGCATCTATGAACCCATGCTGGAGAAGCTAAAGGCGCAGGGTGGTTATCTCTGTAACGAGGAGGAGAAAGCCGCGCTTCGCAACACACTCTGGGATGAAGAGCTCCATCTGAATACCGCCATCGTGGCGCAACCCCCGGAAAAGATCGCCCAAATGGCGGGGCTATCGATTCCCGAGGAGACGAAATTCTTCATCGTGCCCGAGGAGGGTTGGGGTCCTGAGCATCCCTTCTCTGGGGAAAAATTGTCGGTGATCATGGCGCTCTATTGCGCGCGTGATATCGATCACGCCATCGAACTCACCCAGAACATTCAGGCCTATCAGGGTCAGGGGCACAGCTGCGGCATTTACTCAAGCAGCGACGAGAACATTATGAAGCTGGCCGAGAACACCTACACATCCCGCGTGATGGTGAACCAGCCTCAAGCAGCGTCCAACAGCGGTAACGTCTGGAACGGCATGCGGCAAACTTTCTCTCTGGGCTGCGGTTCCTGGGGCGGCAATGGCACCAACAACAACATCTCCTGGCGCGATCTTATCAACGAGACCTGGGTCTCGATGCCGCTGGCTGAAAATAAGGTGATCCCCCCGGACGAAGAGCTGTTTGGCGACGTGATCAACCAGCTGGGCTAGCGCTAGATCATGTCAGATCAGGGTGGGCGAGTAGCAGATTCGGAGCTCCCCGACCTGATGGATCCTGAGGTCCAGCAGTGCCCCTACGGGCTCTATCAAACCCTCCGGCACCACGCCCCGTTGTATCGAATGCCCTCGACCGGGTTTCACTTGGTCACCAGCTATGAATTGGCGCGCGCGATCATCAGGGCACCGGATCAGTACGTAAGCGGCGTGAGCCCAATGGCCCTGTCCGACGACGGTATCCCTCAGGAAATCATTGATATCTACGAGAAAGAAGGCTGGCTGCCGCTGGCCTCCTGCTCGACATCAGACCCGCCGCAGCACACACGGGTCAGAGGTTTTCTGGAGAAGCTCTTTACTGCGGAACGGGTCCGCGCCGCGACGCCCACCATTGATGCCATCGCTGAGTCACTGCTCGACGAGCTTGAGGGGCGTTTGGAAGTGGAGTTTATTCAGGACTTCGCGCACCCCCTCCCGATGATGGTCATTGCGGATCTGCTGGGCGTGCCGCGCGCTGACATTGGGCAGTTCAAAATCTGGTCTGACGCCATCGTTGAGCCTTTCAGCATGATGGCCACCCGGGAGCGCAGGATCGACTGCGCCCGGCTGGTGGTTGAGATGCAGGCCTACTTTGCTGACATGGTGGCAGAGCGGCGCAAAAAACCCCGGGACGATCTGATCAGCGAGGCCATTGCTTACCGAGATCAGGACGGCGAGGCCTTCACCATGCAGGAGCTGATGACCATCATCACCATTGATCTCTTGGCCTCCGGCAACGAAACCACGACAGCGGCTATTGGTTCGGGTTTGAAGCTGCTGATTGAGGACCCCGATGCGCTCAATGACCTGCTGGCCGAACCCGAGCTGATCCCGACGCTGGCGGAGGAAATTCTGCGGCTGGAATCGCCAGCACAAGGCATGTTCAGGCGCTGCGCTCACAGTGGCAACCTCGCGGGGGTCAGCCTCGAAGAGGGCGAACTGCTGAATATTCGCTTTGGCGCAGCCAATCGCGATGAGGCGCAATTTTCAGAACCGGATCAAATCAATCTCCAACGCAAGAAACCGGGCAGTCACCTCGCATTTGGTATGGGCCGGCATGTCTGTGTGGGTGCCGCACTGGCTCGTCAGGAAATCATCAGCGCGTTTCAGGCGCTCACCCGCCGCTACGATCGCTTCTGGTTGCTACCGGACCGTCCTGCGCCGGTCTACCAACCGAGCCTCTTTGGCCGTAATTTGCTGTCTCTACACGTTGGGTGGTTACCCCACCGATAGCATCGTCAGACGGAACAAGTGGTCACGCCGTGAGCGCCCCTCTAGAATGCCAATTTAAGTACGTGCATGACATAAAAAGAGGGACACATGAGTCGCATCAGCTTTGTACCGACCTCCGAGTGGAGTGAAGAGCTCCGCACATTCGTCGCCGCCGACAGCGCGACCGAGCTGGAATTGGGCATCACACGGATGCTCGCCCACGCACCGGAACTCGCAATGGGTTTGCTTGGCTTTGGCGGGGCCATGACCACTAAAAGAACGCTCCCTGAGCGCCTGATCGAGCTCTTACGACTGCGCGTCGCCTTTCACAACCAGTGCCGGAGCTGCATGGCGATCCGTTACCGCGCAGCCAATGCCGATCTTTCCGAGGCCGAGGTCTGCAGTTTGGAGCAGCCTCAGGAAGCCGAGTCACTGGACGACCGGGAGCGCCTTGCAGTTGAGCTGGGCGATCGATTCGCCTGTGATCATTTATCCATCGACGAGGCGTTTTTTGGGGAGCTTAAAGCGCTCTTTTCGGAGGCTGAAATCGTGGAGCTACTGATGCATTGCGCGCTCTATGTCAGGGTGGGCCGACTGGCCGCGGTGCTGGATATGACCGAGGACCTTCCCGAGGGTTTCAACTTGCCCTTCGGCCAAGGTCATCACGTCACGCCGACCTCGGGTGAACCCGTGGTGGTGAGGTAAACAGGGTGACAATAACTTTCTCTGGGTATCGCGTCGTCGCGCACGATCGCCCTTCTGATCTCGCGGCTGGGGCGCATAACAGCCCGCGGGGCATCGTGCCCCTCTTCGCGCTGCTGGCCGCACTGCTGGTCGCGCCCCAGGCTTTAACAGCGCCTTATCAAGCTTGGTCCCTGCCCGGCGCGGATGAGGGCGGTGGGCACTTCAGTCACGCGACGCAAATTACGCCAGACAATGTCACCGATCTCGAGATTGCGTGGACGCATCGCTCGGGTGACTTCAGAGAAGGTGAGAACTTCATTGGTGGGCTCAGCGGCGAGGCGCCGTTGCAATCATCGTGGCAGGCTACGCCCGTTCTTATCGAAGACCATTTGTATCTCTGCACGCCTTTTAACCGGATTCTAGCGATTCACGCCGAAACCGGCGCCGAGCGCTGGTCCTACTCCCCCAACATCGATCTGGAAAGCTTTCCTATGCCACGCTGTCGCGGCGTGACCCAATGGGCTGACGAGCGCATCCCACCGACCGACCCCTGCCATCGCGTAGTCATTGCGCCGCTCATGGATGCGCGGGTCGTGGGGCTCGATGCGACCACCGGCCAGACCTGCCCGTTTGGTGAGGTAGCGGAACTCGACCTAAGCAAAGGCCTTGGCCCCTATGAGGCCGGGTTTTACATGCTGAATACCCCGCCGGCGATTACCGGCAATACGCTGATCACGGGTGGTTCAGTCGCAGATAACATCACCACCGCCGTCCCAAGTGGCGTGGTGCGCGCCTACGATTTGACCTCAGGCAACCTGCTGTGGGCTTGGGAGCCCGTCGTTGCCGTAGAACCCTCAGACGCCGCCATAGCTGACGAGGATGGCGATAGTTCCTCAGCGACAGAGGGCGCCACAGATCAGCGCTATCAGCAGGGCACGACCAACTCCTGGTCCTACCTGTCGGTCGACCCCGAACTGGGTCTGGTCTATGTCCCCACCGGCAATACCTCGCCCGACTACTATGGCGGGCACCGCGGCAACCTCGATTACTACTCAAGCTCGGTGGTGGCGCTGTCGATCGCCACGGGAGAGGTGGTGTGGCACTTCCAAACTGTGCATCACGACATCTGGGATTTTGATGTGCCCTCCCAGCCAACCCTGTTTGAAGCAGAGATCGAAGGCCGCACGGTCAAGGGCTTGGCCCAGACCACCAAGCAGGGTTATGTCTTTCTGCTCGATCGGGTGACAGGCGAACCACTGTTCCCGGTCGAGGAAGTGCCGATGCCACAAGGAACCGTGCCCGGTGACTACACGTCTCCTACCCAGCCGGTCCCCACCAAGCCGCGCTCATTATTTGATTTACCCGGTGATAGAGATCCTGTCTGGGGCTTGGTGCCCTGGGACAAATGGGCCTGCGAGGACACGCTCGCCAATTTGCGTTACGAGGGGCCCTTTACCCCTGCCGCGCTGCAGGGAGCGCTGCACATGCCCAGCGCCTTTGGCGGACAAAACTGGGGAGGGCCGTCGATTGATCCCGTTCGCCAGAAACTGGTGGTCAACACGCTCCACATGGGAACGGTGTTGCAATTGATTCCCCGGGACCAGTGTGACGGTGAAGGGCCGGAACCGGTGGCGGATGGCCCATTTTTGCTCGAACCCTCGGAGGGCACGCCCTACTGCAATCGACGCTGGCTCGGTTTTGTTTCCCCGCTCGGCGTGCCCTGTACGCCGCCGCCCTGGGGGACCCTTGCGGGTATTGACCTGCAGACCGGCAATGTGGATTGGCAGGTGCCGCTGGGCACCACGCGGGATATGGCGCCCTGGCCGTTTTGGTACATTCAGGGCTCCCCCAATCTCGGTGGCCCGGTCAGCACGGCCAGTGGCCTCACTTTCATTGGCGCGACCACCGATCATTTCTTGCGCGCCTTTGATACCGACACCGGAGAGGAACTGTGGAAAGGCCGATTGCCGACTTCCGGACATGGGCTACCCATCACCTACCAACTCAGCGAGAGCGGCAAACAGTATGTGGTGATCGCCGCAGGTGGTCACGCCGCGATGGGCACACCCCCAGGCGACTACCTGATTGCCTTCACGCTACCTGACGAATCTTGAGGCGAATCTCATGAATGCACCCATTACCACGACACCTGCCGGCGACATCCTTGCCAACATTCACGAGCTCGAGTGGCTCGATGTGGGTGGCGGCACCCAGTTCAAGGTGCTCCGGATCTGCGAAAAAACCGGTCAGTGGGCGCTCTATGTGCATATGGAACCCGGAGCGCGATTTCAGGCGCATCGCCACGAGGGTACCGGGCAGTTTTTTATTCTGAGTGGCGAATTAATCTACGACGTCGGCACCGCCCCCGCGGGGACCTATGGCTTTGAACCGGTGTTCGCCGAGCACAGCGACGCGCATTGCGTGGTGGAAACCGAGATGCTGTTTCTCGGTGAGGGTGCTGTCACCTATTTCACCCCAGAAGGCGAAGTTGACTACGTGTTCAATGCGATGACTTTGAAGGCCGCTCAGGGAGGGGCAGCACAGATAGATCTCTGCCCTGACTGAAGGCAATTAAAAAACGATCAACCGATAGCCCGGTCAACATCCTCTTTAGTGATGCGGCCTTCCGGCCCCGATCCCTCTACTTGCTCAGGGTCGATGCCCGCCCTCTCTAACTTGCGACGCAAAGCGGGCGCAATGCGCGTAGCCGAAGCGCGATCATGCTTGGCAATCTGGACCTCGGGTGATGCAGAGATTGTCTCCTCCTCAGGGACAGCATCCTCGTCACTGCTCTGTGCGGCGATAAACGCCTCAATCGCATCGTCCGTCACAGCTTCAGATGCGATAACGCCAATCAAATAACCCACCGGCAGCTCTTCGCCCACCTCGGCCAGGATTCGCACCAGCGTGCCTGAGCTTCGCGCCTCAAAGCTATTCACAATTTTATCCGTTTCGATGTCGACGATTTCCTCGCCGGCCTTCACGGTGTCTCCCTCCTCTTTATGCCAGGCGACGATCGTGCCTTCAGTCATTTCAATGCCCCACTTGGGAATCGTCACCGCATCCAGACTCTTACTCATCGCGGGTACTCCTTGCGAGCTCCGCCTCCGGCGGTAATGAAAAGACCATTAGGGCGTTGCCGGGCATGCGGGCACCGAACTGGTACCCCGAATTGATTAGCACATGCCCTTTGTAAAGCACGGGGCCATCAGACTCGATGGAGCCACCCAATGCGGTATCACCCGATACTGATTCGAAGTCACCGAAGGTGTCGAACGACCAGAGGATCTCGCCAGAGAGGCTGTCGTAAACATTGAGGTTGCCGTCGAGGCTACCGGCAAAGACCAGCTGGTCAGTGCTGGTAATCGCCGCGGACATGCCTTGATCACAGACGGGGATTGGCGACTTACCGTCGCAGTCAGCGACGCTGGGCGTATACCAGCGCACCTCACCCGAGGTAGGGTCGAGCGCATGGATCCCGGGAGAAACCGGCCCGGTAAAACGGCCGGTGATCGTCGTGTCGGCGATCGGCACAAACAAAGAGTCACCATTTGCTGACATGCCCCAGTGGACACCCCCAAGAAAGCCGCCGCGACCGACCTTGTTATGCCAGACAACTGCACCCCCCTTGTCAGGGTCCAGCGCGTAGACATCGCCGCTCTTCTGACCCACCAGCAAGTAATCGCGCTCGCCGCCGGACCACAGTACTGTCGACGCACCGATGTCCAGATCCGGGCCGTCCTCCTCCGGGCAGTTAGCTGCTTCACCGATAAAGCACGCCATATTCCAGGCATCGCCACCCAGCAGCTGCTTCGCCCACTGACGCTCACCGGTAGCCAAGGAGAATGCCAGTACCGCGTCGCTGGTATCCACTGCAGGCGAGGTGTAAGCCTCGCCCGTACCGACATAGAGCACGCCGCGCTCAGCATCGATCGTCGGGCTGTTCCAGACCGGGGCGCCAGCAGGGCCTTTTCGCGCCGCACCGAAGGGGTTCGTCTCACCGGTTTCCGCTGCGGGCTCATCGATGACATGGGCGCGCCAATTCAGCTCACCCGATGCGGCATCCACCGACACCACGCCTCCGCGGAAGCTGCAACAGGCGTAGCCGGGATCGGCTGCAGTCGCCCACTCTGACGAAGAGATAGGTACGTAAAGGCTTCCCTCGTGGAGTTTGGGAGATCCGGTGATGGTCGCATCTGGGTGGTCTCCCACTGGCGCGCGCCATACCAAGGACCCATCGCTCGCATCGATGGCGTGCACAGTTGCGCTGAAATCCCCCATATAGAGCACCGGGTCGCCGCGGCCCGGTACCTGACCAAGCGACAGACTGCTCCGAACCTCGGCGCCGGCCGCGTAGGTCCAGTGTGCGCAACCTGATTCCAGATCAAGAGCGTAAATATCACCCGACTGCGACCCGACAAAGATCACGCCATCATGCACTAGGGGCTGTGATCGCGCGCGCAGAGCGCCCGGATACGCAAACACCCATTTGAGCGCGAGTC
>CAXEVD010000029.1:0-9882 GCA_963999395.1 uncultured Halieaceae bacterium | reverse complement strand
GACGTGAAACAAGAACTGACCGCATTTATATGGCCGGCACTGGTCGGCGTCCTTGCTGCGGCACTCATTCTCGATAAATGGGTGCTGGAGCCACAGGAAACAGGGAACGCACCGGTCAACGGCGGCTATCGTGATGCTGTGGCGCTGGCCACCCCCTCGGTGGTCAACATCTACACCGCCAAACTGGTTGATGCGCGCACTGATCCCCGCCTGAACTCACCGCTGCAGCGTCGCCTGTTTTCCAATCGCGGCAGTCGCCAGCGCATCGAGCGCTCGCTGGGCTCTGGCGTGATTCTCAGTGCCGCGGGACATATTGTGACAAACAACCATGTGATTGCAGGCGCTGACGCCATTCAGGTACTGCTTGCGGACGGCCGTTCGGCCAGTGCCTCGGTGGTGGGCAGTGACCCCGAGACCGATCTCGCCATTTTGCATATCGACCTGCCGACGCTTACACCGATTGCGCTGGCGGATGCCGAGGATATCGCCGTGGGTGATGTGGTGTTGGCTATCGGCAACCCTTACGGCTTTGGTCACTCTGTATCCCAGGGCATCGTCTCGGGAGTGGGCCGCTTCGGTTTGCAGTTGTCGACCTACGAGGGCTATATCCAGACCGATGCCAACATCCATCTGGGTAGCTCTGGCGGTGCCCTGATTGACCATCAAGGTCGTTTGGTTGGCATCAATACCCTGATCTATACCGCGGGCACGGAACGCAATGGGGAAACCCCGGGAATCGGGATTAACCTCGCGACGCCCAGCACGTTGGCCGCCGCAGTGCTAGATGACATCGTTAAGTATGGCCACGTGATTCGCGGCTGGCTGGGCGTCAGCGTGGAAGTACTGCTCAGCGAACAGCAGGCAGGGGGTCCAGTGCAACAACTGATCGTCACAGATCTTGCCCCCGGGGGACCTGCCCAGCGCGCTGGCATAAAGCTCAATGACATCATTGTCGCCATGGATGGCGAACCCGTGGTGGATGGCCGGGCGGCGATGTTACAGATCGCTCAATTGCGACCGGGTCATCTCCTGCGGGTTAATCTGGATCGCGAGGGTGTGCCGATCGAATTGGAAGCCATCGTCGGCACCCGCGGCAACAGCTGATTCAGTCTCCACCGCGCATGCGCTTCTGGGCACTCAGCCCGTGGGCTTCCAGCGCCTCGGCATCAGCCAGCAGCGCCGCGACCTCGCCCAGGGTATGCGCACCCTGCTCGGAGACCTTGATCAGACTGCTCCTACGCTGAAAGTCATAGACACCAAGTGGCGAGGCAAATCGCGCTGACCCCGCGGTCGGCAACACGTGGTTGGGGCCAGCACAGTAATCACCGAGCGCCTCTGAAGACATTGCCCCCATGAAGATCGCTCCCGCTGCACGGATATCGCCGACCACGCTGTCGGGGTCCGCCAGTGCCAACTCGAGGTGTTCGGGTGCCATACGATTGCTGAGTGCCACCGCCGACGCGATATCCGGCACCTTGATTAGGGCTCCGCGGTTTTTGAGCGCCGCCGTCACGATATCGCGCCGCGACAACGTGGGTAGCAGTCGCGCAATGCAGGCCGCCACCGCATCCAAATAGTCACTCTCGGGTGAAATCAGCACCGCTTGAGCGTATTCGTCGTGCTCTGCCTGAGCGAACAAGTCCATGGTGACCCACTCTGGGTCAACCGACCCGTCCGCGAGGATCAAAATCTCAGAGGGGCCGGCGACCATGTCGATGCCCACGCGCCCGAAAACCTGGCGCTTTGCCTCGGCGACGAAGCGGTTACCCGGACCGACAATTTTGTCGACCCTCGGTATGGTGGCCGTGCCGTAGGCCAGTGCCGCGACAGCTTGGGCGCCGCCCACGGTATAAACCTCATCGACACCCGCCAGCGCCGCGGCTGCCAGCACCGCGGGATTGATTTCCCCGTCAGGCGCCGGTGTGACCATGACAACGCGCTCGACACCGGCAACTTTCGCAGGAATCGCGTTCATCAGCACCGAAGACGGATAGCTCGCCCGACCGCCGGGCACATAAACCCCCACACAGTCGAGCGGTGAGACTCGCTGACCCAGCAGGTTGCCTTCTTCGTCCTCGTATTGCCAACTCTCGGTGCGCTGACGTTCGTGGAACCCCCGAATGCGCGCCGCCGCCCGCGTAAGCGCCGAAGACAACTCGGGGTTCAAATCGGATAAAGCCTGGTCGATGGCATCCGAGCTGACACGCAGCGCCTGAGCGTCTTCTAAAGTTCGTCGATCCAGTTCGTTGGTATACCTGACCAGCGCGGCATCACCCTCTTGCACTACCGCTGCCACAATCTGTGTCACGGTCTGCGCAAGGTCCTCGTCGGCCTCTGCCGGGCTGATAAGCAAACGGCCAAAGGCGGCCTCAAAGTCAGGCTCGGATAAATCCAATCGGCTAATCGGACACGTCGTCATCATAAGCCTGCCGCTTTCACTGCAGCGGTCAGCGCTTCGACCAGCGTCTGGACAGAAGCATGCCGGGTCCGCATCGATGCCTTGTTCACGATCAGTCGCGAGGAGATATCCGCAATCAATTCCCGCGGCGCCATGCCGTTCTCTGCCAGCGTTTTTCCGGTATCGACAATGTCGACGATCTCATCCGCCAAACCCATCAGGGGCGCCAGTTCCATGGAGCCATAGAGCTTGATGAGATCGGCGTGCAGTCCCTTGCGCGCATAGTGCGCCCTCGCCACGTTCATGAATTTGGTCGCCACCCTCACGCGGCGAAGTCCGCCATCCTCGGTCGGGTCAGCAGCGGGCCCCGCTGACATAAGGCGGCATCGCGCGATGCCCAGGTCCAGCGGCTCGTAAATGCCCTCACCCCCGAACTCCAGCAACATATCTTTGCCCGCGATACCGACATCCGCGGCACCGTGGCGAACATAGGTTGGTACGTCCGATCCGCGCAGGATCACCAGACTGATGTTGGGTACGGTGGTCGCGACGATCAGCTTACGGCTACTATCGAGATCTTCCTGCGGCGCAATACCGACCTCTGCCAGTAATGGGAGGGTCTCCTTCAATATCCGGCCCTTGGTCAGCGCAATCGTTAATGTGTGTTCGAGTTTCATCACAGTGTTATTCAGACCCTCAAGTCGATATACGACGGATATCGGCGCCCAGACATTGCAATCTACCCTCGATATTTTCGTAACCGCGGTCGATATGATAGATGCGATCGATTAGGGTCTCACCCGAGGCCACCAAGCCTGCAATCACCAGACTGGCTGAAGCGCGCAAATCCGACGCCATTACGGGTGCCCCCTGCAAGCTGGGCCGCCCGGTAATACGGGCGCTGTCCCCCTCAATGACGATATCAGCGCCCATACGCTTCATTTCATGCGCTTGCATCAAGCGGTTTTCAAAGACGGCCTCGGTAACACGGGATGTCCCCTGCGCCACCGTATTCAATGCGGTGAACTGGGCCTGCATATCGGTAGGGAACCCCGGAAACGGCTCGGTCACAATATCCACCGCTTTCGGTCTCTCGCCCCGCATATCCAGACTGATCCAGTCCTCACCCTCATCGAGATCAGCACCTGTCTGTCCAAGCTTGTCACGCACCACACCCAGCACCTCGGGACAGATACCTTCTACTCTCAGGCTGCCGCCGGTTGCCGCGGCTGCCACCAGATAGGTACCGACCTCTATGCGATCCGGCATGACTTCGTAAGGCGCACCGTTCAGTGTTGCCACACCCTGCACCGTCACCGTGTCAGAGCCCTCTCCTTCGATGTGGGCACCCATGCCTCTGAGGAACCTCACCAGATCGACAATTTCGGGCTCCCTCGCCGCATTGCGCAGCACACTGGTGCCCGCAGCCAATGACGCCGCCATCACGGCGTTTTCGGTGCCCCCCACCGTGACCGTATCAAAGGTGAAGTCGACGCCCTTTAAACCTTCCGGCGCGCTGGCCACGATATACCCGCCCTCGATCGTGATGGCGGCTCCCATCGCTTCCAGTGCGCGGATATGCAGGTCCACAGGCCGGCTGCCAATCGCACACCCCCCGGGGAATGACACGCGCGCTTGCCCATGTCTTGCCAGCAAGGGGCCCAACACGAGGATAGATGCGCGCATGGTTTTCACCAGATCATAAGGCGCGGTGAACTCTTGCACCGAGTCACTCTCTATCAGCACCTTTCCATCCTCGCGGCGCGCGGTTTTTGCGCCAAGGCTGGCAAGCAATGTCAGCATGGTGGTGATGTCTCGCAACACAGGAACCGACCGCAGGGAACAGACTCCGGAGGTCAGCAGGGTCGCCGCGAGTATCGGCAAAGCAGCATTTTTTGCGCCCGAAGCGGTCAGCACGCCCTCAAGGCGATTCCCACCCCGGATAATCAGACTGTCCAAAAGCCACCTCGTTCAGGGGGTTTGCGCACTGATATTGACTGCGTGCAGGGTGCCATCGGCAATGAGTCCCGCCAGCGGCGCATAAACGCGCTGCTGGCGCGCGACCGGCCTCAGGCCCTCAAACTCGGCGCTGACCACGGTAATGTCCACGTGCCCACCCTCAAGCGCCACAGACACCTGCGCGCCCGGAAAGGCCTCGGATAACAGCTGGGTCAACTCTGATTCAGTCACCGGTCAATTCCTCCGCCTGCTCGATTACTGCCTCGTTCCACTGAGCGATCACGCTATCGAGGTCGTCATCAGCGTCTCTGGCCAGCGCACTGAACTGGTTGCGATAGATCTCTCCCAGGTTAATGGTCTCAATAATGAGATTTCTCAGGCGCCAACCACCATCTTTGTACTGGCCCATCTGGTAGCGGATGGTGTACACCCGCTCCGCCTCGCCATACACCAGCTGCGTGACGGAAGCGACGCGGGCGCTCTGAGGTGAGGCCTCGACGCCCTGCACCTCCATTCTGGCGCCGCCAAACGCGAGCAAACCCTTGGCATAGCTTCTGATCAAGCCTTCCCTTAAGGTCCTCGCGAAGTCATCCCTCTGGCGCTTGAGGTTGGCTCTGCCGGCTTGATCCATGTCGCGACCGCGGCTGTAGTACTCGCCCATCACGGCGGTGGCAAACCCCCTCCAGTCCACCAGCCCGGCGAGCGCGTCGTCGATCTCGCGGTAGTAGCGGTCCGGATCTTCGTCAAAATACGTATTGGCTTCAGCGACCACCGTCATCACCTGAGCCGTGACATCACTAATAACTTCAGCGGCTTCCCTCTGGCTCGTATAGGCCTGATCGGCACGGACTGAGCCACTGTGGGTGACCGCCAAACACAGCGCCATATGGGCCAGCAGACACATTAATCGGTGTAACACAGCAAACTCCTTAAAACCCCTAAAACCGCCCATTGTGCCCGCTGCGAGCGAATACCTGACAATATCAGAATTGACTGGGTTAGACTGTCCCAGTGAAGTGATGATCGACCCTCCTCTCTCTGACGGCACGCTCTCGCGGGCAATGATACCCGATCGTCGCTCGGCCCACTTACCCACCAAACGGACGGAATAGGAAAGCATATCGTGTTGTGGTACTCGACAGTGATTGCGATGGGTTTGGTGGCGCTCGTCTGGAGCGCGGATCGTTTCGTGGGTGGGGCCTCCGCCATCGCAAAGCGGGCAGGTCTGACACCCATGCTCATTGGCCTGACGATCGTCTCGGTCGGGACCTCCGCACCCGAGATCCTGATTTCCATCATGTCTGCGCTGGCGGACTCGGGCGAGCTCGCCGTCGGCAATGCGTTGGGATCCAACATCGCCAACGTAGGGCTGGTATTGGGTGTCACTCTTTTGTTGAGTAACATCACGCTGGAGCGCGACACAACCTGGATCGACCTGCCCCTGCTGATGGTGGTTGTTCTCGTCACCTGGTTCTTGCTGTATGACCTAGAGCTCTCGCGATCAAACAGCCTCGTTCTGCTCGGCATGCTGGCACTCTTCTTTTTTCGTGTGGCACAGCATGCCAAGCAGTCGGATGATGATATCGAGGCACGCGAGATACCCACCCTGACGCTGCCACTGGCATGGCTGTCGTTCCTCGGTGGGCTCGCATTATTGATTGCGTCATCGCGAATACTGGTCTGGGCCGCCTCCCACATCGCTGCCGAATTGGGCGTGTCAGAGCTGGTCATTGGCCTGACCATTGTTGCCGTGGGAACCAGCCTGCCGGAACTGGCCGCATCGGTCATGAGCGCATTGAAAGGTCACGCCGATATGGCAGTGGGCGCCATTGTCGGCTCAAACATGTTCAATATTCTGTTGGTGCTGGCCATTCCCGGTCTGTGGGGCAACCTCTCGCTGCAAGCGGCCGTGGTCAGCAGGGACATGGTCGCGGTATTTCTCACGACTCTGGTCCTTGCCCTCACAGCGCTGTGGCGTTGGAATGGGGCGTCCGGGTCCAGCACGTTGGGGCGAGGAACAGGGTTGTTGCTACTGTCCCTGTACATCGCTTATTACGGCTGGCTCTTTCTCATTCCCTGACTGAGTCCTGAAACGGCAAAACATGACCAACCACACTGATCAATTTTTCGTCTACTCTGCGCAGCGGACCATCTCCATGGAGGCCGACGCAGTGTCCGCGCTCAGCAGCACACTGGGCCCACCCTTTGCAGCCGCTTGTCGGCACATCCTTGGCACAAATGGCCGCGTGGTGGTGACTGGCATGGGCAAAAGCGGACATATCGCAGGCAAAATTGCCGCCACGCTGGCCAGCACGGGCACGCCGGCTTTTTTTGTGCATCCCGGCGAAGCCTCCCATGGCGACATGGGCATGATCACCGCGAGCGACTGTGTGATCGCCCTGTCTAACAGCGGCAGTACGCACGAGATCCTCACGCTCTTGCCCCTTATCAAGCGCCTCGACATCCCGCTGATCAGCATGACAGGGAGTGATACCTCCGAACTCGCGCAGGCCGCCGACGTGCATCTACTGGCCTCGGTGGAAACAGAAGCCTGCCCATTGAATCTGGCACCGACGTCTAGCACGACCGCTGCATTGGCCATGGGTGATGCACTGGCGATCGCTATTCTCGAGGCGCGAGGCTTCACAGCCGAGGAATTTGCCTTCTCCCACCCAGGTGGTGCACTGGGCAAGAAATTGTTGCTTCGCGTTGCGGATGTGATGGTCAGCGGCAGCGACATCCCGACAGTCACACCCACGACGGCGCTGGCCGATGCGATCGTAGAGATGACCCAGAAAGGACTCGGTATGACCACCATCGCGTCAGATGACCGGCAACTACTTGGCATCTTTACAGACGGCGATCTGCGGAGAGCGGTCAAAAATGGCACCGATTTGCGCGCCACATCGCTGACTGAGGCGATGACCGCCGACGCCCGCACCATTCATCAGGAATTGCTGGCAGCAGAGGCGATGGCCCTGATGGAGAGACATCAAATCAGCGCCTTGGTGGTCGTTGATGATCAGAACACGATTATCGGCATCGTCACGCTGTTAGCGCTGCTGAAGGCTGGACTCTCATGACAGGTCGCGCGGCACAGAAAGCAGAGTCGATCAAGCTGGTCGCGCTGGATGTCGACGGCGTGATGACCGACGGCACGCTTTTTTACCGCGCCATATCAGAACCCGAGACCAAGCCCTTCAACATCAAGGATGGATTGGGCATCAAGCTGCTGCAGCGCTGTGATATCGATGTGGCGATCATTACAGGCAGATCTTCGCAAGCGCTGGAGAGGCGCGCTGGTGAACTGGGGATCGCCACGGTCATTCAGGGCCGGGAAGACAAAGGCTCAGCGCTTGAGGAGCTGATGAAAGCAAAGGGACTTAGCGCCTCTGAAGTGGCCTATATGGGGGACGACCTGCCTGATCTGGGCGCGCTCCGGCTGGCGGGGCTGGCCACCTGCCCCAATGACGCGGTTGAGGCTGTTCGTGAGTGTGCAGAATGGATCGCACCGTTACCGGGCGGGGCGGGCGCTGTTCGGGCATTGGCCGATTTTATTTTGCAGTCTCAGGGTCTTTTGTCTGACGTGACCGGGACTTTCTGATGAAAAGCGCTGTCATCACCTTGGGTTTGGTCGCGTTGGGCATCGCACTCTGGCAGTCATTCGCTCCCGAATCCTCACCCGTCCAAGAGATTGATCTGGAGGAGGAGCAACTGATCGCGAGTTATCTACACGAGGGGACGCGGCGGCACTTTTCTCAAGACGGCGTGACAGCAGATGTTTTGGAAATCGGCGAGGCGACCCGATGGCAGAACAGCGAGGAGACCACGCTCATAGACATCCGTTATCGAGCGCAGGCAGAGAGCGGCGCGGTCTGGGATATCGACGCGGCGGCGGGGATTTTCTATGAGGACATGAATGAACTTGAACTCAAAAATGGAGTCACAGTACTGGAGCTAACCCGGGACGCGACAATGCAAACAGAGTCCATGCGCCTTTACATGGACCAAAAGCGTGCCCAGGGCGAGCAAGAAGTGGTAATGACCGGCCGGGGCAGTCGCACGACGGGCTCGGCATTTGAGCTGGATTTGCAAAGCAGCAAGGCGACCCTGAAGGGCGACGTCAGAACAGAATATGAATAACGACCATGCCGAAAGTGACCCCGCGCCATGCCTGAAGTGCCCTGCCTGAAACGCTCACTGCTCACACTGCTATTCACGCTGATGGGCCTGCCTCTCTCTCACGGGGCAATGGCATTGGACTCGGATCGGGATCAACCCATCCAGATTGTGGCTGACGTGGCGGTCCGGGATGAACTGGCAGGCGAAACCCGGTACGAAGGCAATGTGGTCCTGACACAAGGGTCTCTAGTGATCACTGCGGATACGCTATCTATCCGCCACAACGCCGATGAGGCCGATAAAATCGTCGCCACCGGGAAGCCGGCGACGCTGGTGCAACAACCGACACCCGATCAGGCGCCGGTCGATGCCTCGGCACTCCGCATTGAATACATCAGATCCCAGGATCTTGTCCGGTTATTGGAAGATGCGCGAATAGCCCAGGACGGCTCTACGCTGTCTGGTCGTCAAATCGACTATCTGGTCAGTCAGCGCACTGTCCGGGCGGCAGGCACACCGGGCGCTGAAGGAACCGGTCGGGTGGAAGTTGTGATCCCGCCCGAGAATCTGCGGGGTAATGCTTCCGATGGCTAGCACCCTCAGCGCACATCATCTCGCCAAGGCCTATGGCGGTCGGCCCGTCGTGAAGGACGTGTCGCTGCGAGTCAGCGCGGGGGAAATCGTCGGGTTGCTGGGCCCGAATGGCGCCGGCAAAACCACCTGCTTTTACATGATCGTGGGTCTTGTGGAGGCAGATGCCGGTGATATCCGCCTCGATGACGAATCGCTGATGGCCATGCCAATGCACCGCAGGGCCCGCGCAGGCATAGGCTATCTGCCGCAGGAAGCATCAGTTTTTCGACAGCTCTCGGTGCGAGATAATCTGTTGGCGATTCTTGAGACACGCTCCGAACTGACGCGAGCGGGGCGCCACGCATTGGCCGAGTCACTGCTTGAGGAGTTCAATGTCGGCCATTTGGCTGATTCCTTGGGGCAGGCGCTGTCTGGCGGCGAACGTCGGCGGGTCGAAATCGCGCGTGCGCTCGCCACTGAGCCCACCGTGATTCTCCTCGATGAACCCTTTGCAGGCGTTGACCCGATCTCCATTTCCGATATCAAAGACATCATTTCTCATCTCAAAGCCCGCGATATTGGGGTGCTGATCACGGACCATAACGTCCGTGAAACCCTGGATATTTGCGAGCGCGCTTACATCGTGGGCGAGGGGCACGTCATCGCGTCCGGCGCGCCGACCGAGGTGCTGGCCAATGACAGGGTTCGAGAAACGTACCTCGGAGAGCACTTCTCCCTCTGAATGCAAACCGACACGGCAGAAACCCTGTCGCCTGCAGCAGACATTCACCGCATTCTCGAGCGCGCCGCTAAAAAAAGCGTTGGGTTTG
>CAXEVD010000028.1:0-10075 GCA_963999395.1 uncultured Halieaceae bacterium | reverse complement strand
CAAATTGCTGCCTGGAGCCTGCCGATTTTTTTCCCTCCAGACACGCGTGCGAGGCGCCAGAGCCCTCCGCGGGACTTCTCCCGGGCCCGGAGAGGTGAATGCAGCAAAACAAGAGGAGGTTGCACAAAAACACTCGACACTCGCACTTGCTGGCGGTGGAGCGCGGCTGGCGCAACCGCAACCATGGCTCTCCGACGATACCTGTACGTTGCCGCGTCGCAAGCGAAGCCACCATCAATACGCGACGCGTGAAGCTCTCTCTGCGGGCGCGCCGGGTTGCTGTCAGCGCTCTCGCCCAGAGTGCAACCCAGACACGCCGCCGCCGCGGGCCGGCAGACGCGCAAACGCCGCCCGCGCGCCCCGCCCCCAGACGAACACCGATCGCCCCGAGCGCGCAAATGGCCCAAAAACGCAATCGCGCCCGCAGGTTCGGCTGCGCCGTCGCCGTCTCGGCGCTCCAGGCGCCGACCGTCGCGCCGCGACGAACGAATGTGATCGTCAACGGCGGCCGCACGGCGACGCCCCTCGGCCGCACGAAGACGCTGGCGGGCAAGGAGAAGATCGTGGCCTCCGTCCAGGAGGACATCGAGGGCGCGGACCTCATCGTCTTCTCCGAGCTCTTCCTCACCGGCTATCCGCCGGAAGACCTCGTCCTCAAGGGTGCCTTCCAGCGCACGGCCCGCGCGGCGGCGATCGCGGCGAGCCTGCCGCCGGGCATCCCGTTCAAGCACTTCGTGGCGCAGCTCGACGAGAGTGTGACGGCCGAGGAGGCGATCGCTCTGTGGCGTGAGTATCACCACGGGCCGTCGAAGCCCGGAGCGTACGGCGCGTCGGCGGCCGGGCTGAGCGCGCCGTCGGCGGCGGTGGCGTGGGTGGCGAGCGCCCACACCGACGGCGACGACGTCGTCGCGCGCGTCGCGCACTCGCCCGTCAGCTTCCACCGGTAGAGCGCGGCCTCGGCGCCGACGGAGAGCACGGCGGCGCCGGCGCCCGCCTCGAAGCACAGCGCCTGCGGCGGCGCGGCGGTACCCTCTGCACTGATCTACGAAGCCAGTGAGGTGCTGGCCAACTGCCGCGCGGTGCGCGTTTACGGCTCTACTGAAGTGCCCTTGGTCACAGTTGGATTTGTGGCAAACGACGAAACCCACTTGGCCGCCGAAACCGACGGCCGGGTCTTCAACTACGAAGTCAAAATCTGCGATGACGATGGCCAGGACGTTGGCCGGAACGCCGATGGGGAGATCTGGGTGCGAGGGCCCGCGATGATGCAGGGCTATCGGGATGCGGAGCAGAACGCCGCTGCATTTTCCGAGGAGGGTTTCTTTAAAACCGGTGACATCGGACAACTTCTTGACTCTGAGGCCATCGTCATCACGGACCGCAAAAAAGACATTATCATTCGCGGGGGCGAGAATTTGTCTGCCCGAGAGATCGAGGAGATCGTGCTGCTTCATCCAGCAGTGGCTGAAGCGGCAGCGGTCTCGGCGCCACATGAGCGATTGGGCGAGGGCGTGGCCGTCTTCGTCACGCTGTACGGCGACGAAGCACCCACGCTGGCCACGTTGACAGCGCTATGTGCTGAGCACCAGTTGGCCAAACAGAAATGGCCACAGTGGCTATCTGTCGTAGCTGAAATGCCGAAAACACCTTCGGGTAAGATTCAGAAGGCCGCGTTGAGAGCGCAATTGAAGGAACAAGGTGTCCAGCTCAGCTGAGCACCGGATCGAGAGGATACAAACCGTGAATGCTTCCAATCCCATACCCACTGACTACGAGACTTTCAGAACGTCTATTCGGGCGTTTCTGAAAGAGGCGCTGACCCCGGAGCTCGTCCGGGCGGGCGAACGCACGACCAGTGTGTTCTCCGATTTCGAGGCGGGTCGCCGCTGGCAGAGCATCCTGCACGCTAAAGGCTGGGGCGCGCCGGAGTGGCCGATGGAGCACGGCGGCACAGGTTGGGACATTCAGCAGCGCTATATTTTTCTTGAGGAGTCCAAGCTTGCCAACGCGCCGAACCCGGTAATGATGGGCATACAGATGCTGGGACCCATGCTGATGCACTTTGGTACCGAGGCGCAGAAAACCCAGTTTCTTCCCGGCATCATCTCGGGTGATGACGTGTGGTGTCAGGGCTATTCAGAGCCCGGGTCCGGATCGGATCTTGCATCGCTGAAAACAACGGCCGACCGTGATGGGGACGAATACGTGGTCAACGGCACCAAGATCTGGACCAGCATGGCCCATCACTCCAACTGGATCTTCTGTCTGGTGCGCACGGACAAGAACGTCAAACCACAAGCGGGAATCAGCTTTCTGCTGATCGATATGGCCACCCCGGGTATCACGGTGGCCCCTTTCCCGAGTCTCGATGGTGAAGTCGAGCAGTGCCAGGTGTTTTTTGAGAACGTGCGGGTGCCAGCCGCTAACCTGCTGGGCGAGGAGAATCGCGGCTGGACGGTGGCCAAGTATTTGCTGGAATTTGAGCGCGGCGGGCAGCACTTCACCATTGAATTGAAAAAACAGCTGGACAAGCTACGCCGCACCATAGCGAATCCAAATAGTCGCGCAGCGGACGATCCGACTTATGCCTATCGCGTGGCAGAGACCGAGATCGATGTCATGGCTCTGGAACAGACCGAACTGCGCATCAAGGGCAGCCTGTCTGCGGGGGACAACCCCGGCGCTTTATCTTCTCTCGTGAAGGTGTCGGGCACGGAGCTGGGCCAGCGCTGCGCCGAGCTGTTGATCGAAGCGGCCGGCCAGAGCGCCATGCCCTGGCAAAGCGAAGTGCTCGCACCTGACTACACCGGCGACACCGCCGCGCCTGCCGAATCGGTCACCACTATGGCTGAATACATCAACAGTCGCGCCACCACGATTTATGGCGGCACCGCTGAAATTCAGCGCGGCATCATCGCCAAGCATGTACTGGGACTCTGATTCATGTCGGGGCACATGACAGAGGACCAGACTCTGCTGCAGGACGCGGCGGAGCGCTATCTGCGCGACAGCTACGACTTCAACCAGCGGCGGGAGCGGATTGCCGAGGGCGTCTACAGTGACCCCAACCAGTGGCAGGCCTTTGCTGAAATGGGCTGGCTGGCACTGCCCGTCTCGGAGGAGTTTGGGGGGCTGGGAATGGGCGCCCGGGAGATGGCCATATTGGCCGAACTGTGCGGGCAGTTCCTGGTCACTGAACCCCTCATAGACGCACTGGCAGCAACGCACGCCATTATTGGCGTGAGCCAGCAGCAAGAAAGCCTGTTACCCCGCGTGGCCGAGGGAGAACTGATACCGGTTGCGGCGATTGATGAAGCTGAGACGGCTTCGCGACTCACACCCGCTACCACGCTGACTCACACTGACGAGGGGTGGCATCTCTTTGGCGCGAAGCACTGGATCAGCGCCGGCGCCTCAGCCACTCATATAACGGTACTGGCACAGAGCGCCGACGGACTCGCCTGGGTGTTGGTCCCCACCGCGGCCGACGGCGTGGAGTGTGAGCGCTTCCCGACTCATGACGGACGCGGCGGCATGAACTGCCGATTCGATCTCCTGCTCGAGGCTGATCACATTCTGCTGCAAGGGCAACCTGCCTCCGACGCTTTGGAGGCGTATCGGGCGCTGGCGATGACACTGAGCAGTGCCGAGACGCTGGGGGCGACACAGGCTGCGCTGGACACCACCGTGGACTACACCAAACAGCGCGTACAATTTGGACAGCCACTGGCTTCTTTTCAGGCACTGCAGCACCGCATGTCCAACATGCTGATCCAGACGGAACTCACGCGGTCACTGATTTACGCCGCCTGCAACGCCGCGGATAGTGGTCGTGACGATGCGGCGCGGTTTGCCCGGGCAGCAAAAGTGAAAGCGACCACGGTGGGTCGGAAAGTCTCTCAGGAGGCGATTCAGCTGCACGGTGGCATTGCGACCACCGATGAATATATTGTGGGACACTTTTTCAAACGCATCACCGCGCTGGAAAGCTGGGTATGCTCCAAGGGTGAAGCGCTAAAAGAATTCATGGCGCTCTCGCCGTCCTAGATCTCACTGGAAGAGCGCAAAATACCGGGCTTCCACACCGAACCGAATGACATAAAACCAAGGAGAAAAATAATGGACCTGCAACTGAAAGATAAAGTGGCGCTGATCACCGGCTCGACTAAGGGTATTGGTCGCGCCATCGCCGAGACGCTGGCGGATGAGGGGTGCCACGTTGGTGTCTGCGCACGGAATGAAGCCGAGGTAGAAGAAACAGTCGCCGCATTAACCGCTAAAGGCGTAAAGGCCTGTGGCAGCGTGGTAGACGTTACAGACTCCGCATCGATGGAAGCCTGGGTCAACCAGTGTGCCGACACGCTGGGCGGCATTGATATTTTTGTACCCAACGTTTCAGCAGGCGGCGCGGATAGCTCCGAGGCGGGATGGCGGGCCAACTTTGAGGCCGACATGTTGGCAACCTGGCGCGGCGTTGAACTCACTACACCGCATCTTTCCAAGTCGGGCTCAGGGGCTATTGTCATTATCTCTACCACTGCCGCGGTAGAAGCTTTCGCAGGTCCCAGCCCCTACGGGGCGATCAAAGCAGGGCTGCTGAACTATTCCAGCAATTTATCGCAAGCACTGGCGGCGTCGGGCGTGCGGGTCAATGCTGTGAGCCCCGGCCCAATCTTTTTCGAAGGTGGCGCCTGGGAGCAAATCAAGACTCACATGACCGATTTCTACGATGCGACGGTCGCCAGTATCCCGATGGGCAGAATGGGTACCAACTATGAAGTCGCCGATACTGTGGCGTTTCTGGCCAGCCCCCGCTCGGCGTTTACGACCGGCGCTAACGTCGTGGTCGACGGCGGCTTTACCAAACGAGTGCAGTTCTGAGTCCGCACCGCTACTGAACACCACAAAACCCCCGGCACTGGCCGGGGTTTTTGTATCTGCTCTGTATCTGTAAAGCGCTAGTCGATATCGGTAATCAGTTGGTCCAAGTCACGAAGCGTCGAGATAAGTGTCTCAGTTGGTAGCCCCCTCTTGCCGATTGTCTCCTCTGCCATGGGCGCAATCGCACAGCGCTCAGGCAACGCCCCACCCGAAGCCAGTACCTCGTAAAGGGTGGGTAGAAAAATAAACTGCAACCACTCCTCGAACTCGAGCGAGTCCATGGCAAAGGGCTGCTCCGAGCTCAACGCCTCCTGGGATGGCGATTCGTCAGACCATAAGTTCAGCTGACGCAGCGCGGCCTCGAGATCAATCAGTTGCGCTGCGATGGCACTGCGCGGGCCTTCCAGTTCCACGTCTCTCTCCCTGTTATGATCCGGTCACTCGCCTCATCGAGCGCCCCAGTCTTTGAATATTACTGGTACTGAAGCCAGTTTCACCTATCACAGCGATCAATGGCTGGCCCCGGGCTGACGCAGCGGCAAAGACTGCGTACGCAGGTCTCCTCACTGCGTTTGATCGGACACCTATACCGCGATCAGCCCAGCTCCATGCTGAAGCCCGGCAAGCTCTGAAGAATCGCCCGACCGTAACGACGGCTGATCAAGCGCGTATCCAATAGCGTTACCCTGCCCTCGTCTTCCTCGGTTCGGAGCAACCGCCCGCTGGCCTGTACCAGCTTCTGTGCTGCGTCGGGAACACTGATCTCCATGAATGGGTCCCGTCCCTGTGCCTCCAGAAGCTCAGAGTGTGCCGCCGCGATGGGATCATCCGGCACCGCAAAAGGAAGCTTGGCGATCACCACGTGCCGGCAATATTCGCCGGGCAAATCAATGCCCTCAAAGAAGCTGGCCAGACCAAAGATCGCAGAAGCCTCTCCGGCATCAATATGCGCCCGATGCTGGTTCAACAACTGGGCTTTACTCATCCGATCCTGAACCAACACATGGTGGGTGAGCACCGGTTCAATCTGTTCGAGCACCGCTTCCATCTGTCGTCGTGATGTAAACAGTAATAGAACACCCTGCTCTCCCGAGATCAGCCCGGGAAGCACCTCAACCAACTCCCGGGTGTGTGCCTCCTGATTACCGGGATCTGACGTCATCGCCGGCACACAAAAAGTGGCTTTCCCGGGATCAAAAGGACTCGCGACCTGCTTCCATCGGGCACTGACCGGCACGCCGGACCGCTCACGAAATCGCTCAAAAGTCCCCAGAGCAGAGAGCGTTGCTGACGTGATGACTGCCCCCGCTGCGCGCTGCCACAGTGCGTCATCCAGGAGCTCACCCGGCAGGATCGGGCTCGCCTGACACTCCACACTCTGTGGCGTACCGCGATGCTGGCACCAACGGGCCCAGCCATCTCCCGGCTCATCCTCTCCCGGCGCATCGGCAAAGGCACGCCAGACCGCGAGTTGTTGTTCAGCTCTGGCGACCAACCCCTGCGCATTGGCAAGATTCAGATCCGGGTCCGCCGCACCAGCGATCGCGCTGTCAGCCGATGAAGATCCCGCCGTCTGGCTGTTCTCCAACGCCGCCTCCAAGCGTGCTGCCTCGCGATAGAGCTGATCCCACTGCGCAACGAGCCCTGCGGCCTGTTCAGCAAGATCTGCTGGAACGCGGCCATGGGGAAAGCGATGCTCTGCGCGCTCAAAATCTTCCTCGGGCAACAACTGCCACAGCAGCTCGGCGATATCCTCGCTGCGCTGTATGAGGTCACCCACGAGGGATTTCATGGCCGGAATCAGGCGCTCGTCCAAGCCCTGCGCCACCCAGGTGTCAGCGCTCGCGGCCAGCCATCGCTCGCTGTCCCGGAGCCCTTGTAATGTCCCGCCGGAATGGAACCGCAGGGCAAACTGATTGAGACACTTCGCGGGCAGCTGATGCCCCTCATCAAACACATACAGGCTGTCTTCGGGGGCGGGCAAGATGACACCCCCACCTAATCGGAGGTCAGAGAGCACCAGATCGTGATTGGTGACGATCACGTCGGCCTCGTCGAGCCCTTCGCGGGCGCGAAAAAAGCTGCACTGGGCAATATGCGGGCATCGCCTGCCCGTGCACTGGCTTTGATCCGTGGTAATGAGTCTCCGTACACTCGGTGATAGTTTCTCAGGCCAGGCATCCAGATCGCCATCCCAGCTCGCATCAGCCAATGCCTGAATCATCTCTTCGAGCGTCGGGCCAGCCAATTCCTCCTCCGCGCCAAAAAATTCGTCGGGATAGAGCGGTATCAGCGGATCCGCGCCATGGTCCGAAAGCTGATGATCAAGCTTGAGCAGACACACGTATCGGCCGCGACCCTTGGCCAGCGCAGCATCGAATTTGAGGCCGCTGTGCTGCATGACATCCGGCAGATCGCGGAGTAGCAGCTGTTCCTGCAGTGCCACGGTCGCAGAGGCGACCACCAGCTTTTTGCCTCGGGCGCGCGCGATCGGCAGTGCCGCCACAAGATAGGCAATGGTCTTTCCAGTGCCCGTGCCGGCCTCAACCACGGCAATCGGCGTCTCGACCTCCGGGTCAGCCAACGCGTTGGCGACCTCTGCAATCATCTGGCGCTGCCCCCAACGCGGCAACAGATTGAGTGAATCGGCCAGTTCCTGGTACGCAGCACGAATCTCGGCTTGCAGGCCTTCATCAATCACATGATCGGTCCTGATCTGCGACATCGCGCGCCAACTGACGGCTCACCGGGTTGGCGTACATGGTCAGCAGCCACTGCTGGTGCTCACTCGGCGCACTCTCAATGCGGGCCCGAAACGACTGCTCTGTCACCGAGCCTTCTTGAAAGGTGAGCTCCGCCGGGACGCTCTCACCATGTAACCACTCCCATGCCCAGCGATTGGTTTGGTAAAGCCGGTAATGCTGGGCCATTTGTCGGTCCAGCGCGGCAACCACCTCCTCCACCGACAAATCTGCCGGCAACGGTTCGCCAAAGTGCAGATGAACGCAGCCCTTTTCACCCGTAATGCCCCGGGCAATCGAGGACACATCCTCGAACTCCGCCTTGACGTAACCCTCGCCCGCGGCAAGCTCGGCCGCCTTGAGCGCATCACAGGGATCCACCTCGTAAGCAATCACCAGTGGGACAATATTGAGATCCGAGAGCACTGCCTCCGGTGCCTCTCCCCGCTCTCGGGACAGGGTGAGCATTTTGATCACCGCGGGCTCGGTGAGATCGCGCCCGTCCTTGGCCCGACCCTCACGATGCGCGATCCAGATCGGGTCCCGCCCCGTGTTCACGGAGTCACGGATATATTGAGACAGCAGCTTGGTAGCCGCCAACAGCGCCCGCGGACCACTGACATTCCGTTTGACAACAAAGCTCTTGTTGAGTCGCATCAGATCGGCCACCCAGGGTTTGGAGAGCAAATTGTCACCAATGGCAATCGCCAGCGTACTGGCGCCCGCCCGGTGCAGCGCGTAATTGGCATAGGCCGGGTCCATCACAATATCCCGGTGGTTACCGAGATAGACCCGGGCGGCACTCAAATCCAATTCGTCGATGCCACTGACGGTAAAACGCGATGTTTTTTTGATCATCCGCGACAGATTGGGGGCGATCAGGTTCTGCAGATCCTCTACGGTTCGCAGTTGTCTTGCCGCCAACCGCAACCAGATCTTGCCCATTTGTCTTGCCAGGGCAGGCCACAGTGCGCTGACACGCGGCAGCCGCCAGAGCGCGATGGTCTCTGCCAGCTCGGTGTCCCGCGAGAGTCGTTTGAGTACTTCGGGCGCGTCCAGATTGGAATAGGGCCGAATCTCCGCGAACGGGTCATCGGGCTCTGACGCTGGGGAATCTGTCATGCTGGTACCGTCATCGAACGCTGGTGTATTGTGCCGTTGCAGCGGGCTTTCTGGTACCCTGCGCACCGCCCGGCAACCTACCTTTCAGAGACCGTAAATGGAAGCTTCAAGTTCCTTTTTGATGACACTCGGTGCAGCGTCACTGCTGATCAGCTGGATCCTGCTGCTCATTGCCGCCTGGCGTGAAGAATACGCCTGGGGTATGTTTGCCCTGCTGCTCCCGCCGGTAGGTTATGGCTACGCCCTATTCCGGCTAGATAAAGCAGGGGCTTCCGTGGGTTGCGCCCTGCTCGGATGGATTCTGATATGGTTGGGCTGGTAAACAGGTAAAACACCCTATTATCGAGTGGCCAGGCCCCTTTGCAGTTGACATTAAACCGTGTATCTCAGATGATTCGCGACCTTTTTTAGACCCTATGGAGCACAACGGTGGCTAATTCACCCCAAGCAAGAAAGCGGGCGCGCCAGAACGACAAGCGTCGCGCGCACAATGCGAGCCTGAGGTCGCTGGTTCGCACCAAGATTAAGCAGGTTATCGCTGCAGCCGACACGGGTAACGCCGACGACGCCCGCGCCGCCTATGATTCGGCCGCCCCTGTGATTGACAGAATGGCAAACCGCGGCATCATCAAGAAAAACAAGGCAGCCCGCCATAAGAGCCGGCTGAACGCCCGCGTCAAGGCAATGGCGAGCTAAGATCTTTTAGGGTTGGCCGCCTCGCTCAGTCGGTGAGATAGTGATCCAGCCCCGCTTCAATCTCTCTGGTGATGACCCCTTTCAGGGGTCGCATCATGAGCCCCAAGCGCACCTCACCCACGACACGCTCCGCATCCAGCGTGACGGCGCCTGAGAACCCTTTTCCATCAAACTGAATCGTTCCGGCCTGTCGCGCCACCGAGGCGCCAAGGGCATCGCCGAGGTGCGCCGCAAGCCTCTCCAAGGCGGCCTCCTGAGCGGCCTGATCCAGTTGATGACAGCGCGACAAACGAATAACAGACATTCAATAATCAGATTGGGGCTGGGTAGCAATCCCGGTATCCTACACCCCCGCTAATGATTGGTATCACTCCGCGATGAGCCACCCCGCCGACAGCAGTCAACGTTTCCTGTTTGAGGGCGTCGACGTGCGTGGCGAATCGGTGCAAATTTCGGGCGCGCTGACCGATATGCTGGCCAATCAGGCCTATAGCGCCACGTTGAAGCGCCTGCTGGGCGAATTTGCGGCAGCCGCTGTGCTGATCAGCAACAATCTCAAATACGAAGGCCGCATTATTCTGCAAGCTCGGAGCAAGCAAGCGGTATCGCTGGTCATGGTCGAGTGCTCCAGTGAG
>CAXEVD010000027.1:0-10168 GCA_963999395.1 uncultured Halieaceae bacterium | reverse complement strand
AGGAGCTCGCCGACGGACATATCCATCTCATTCGCGGTGAAGCGGACGCTATTCAGATCAACCGGCGCCGAGGGCAGTGGGCTGGCTTCTCCGCTACTTCGGATCACCCGTGTGGGAAACAGCACATCAAAATGCGCAAAAGCGATCCGCCGCTCCGCCTGGCTCATAAACAGCGGGCTGGCTTCGGCACTGCCACCTGATGCCAGCACCACACCGGCGCGGTACTTTTCGATGACCGACTCCAACGTTGCGGTGTCGCTCTCCGCAAACACCCAATCCGAGCCAATCAAGGCCAATGAACCGAAGAACGAAATCAGAAAACGCGGCATGGCGGCAAAACTCTCTTGATAGCGACCCGCTGTTTTAGCAGGAAGCGGCAGCAGGAGAAAGCGACAATGCCCCCACACCAGTACAAGCAAGCGACGCTCCGCGGCCCGCAAGCCATTCACAGGCTCAGATTGGCGACCCCGGAGGCACCTTGACCGGCGCGACCTGCAATGGTTGATCACTAGCCATAACGCCCTGAATCAAGCGTTCAATCAGCAGGCCATGAGCACGCCAGCTTGAATCTCTGGAGCGCGCCTGTTTTTGCGCGTCCTCCGCAATCTCAGTCAGCGACAGCATGGCATCAGCACGCACCTGCGCGGCGGCGTTTTCGTTGTTTACCAACACACCCAGTTCATTGACCCAGGTCAGTTGTACGCGGCGCTCCATGATGCCGAGAGCACCGTTACTTTGCTCAGCCCATATGTGCGCCCTGCCCTCCCGCAGCACCTCGGCAAAGTCGGGTAGCGTCCCTGAAACCATCGTCTGGTTGTTCAGCCGAGCGGCACGCCGAGGATCTAACAGCTCGCCCACTGTCAGCTGTGCCGCAGTGGCGGCAGCCGCAGCGGGGTCAAATACATATCCTGTCTCACGGGGAAAAAGCTCTCTGCTCACTCCGGATTGCGGAGGCCTTGGTGGGATCGATAGAACCAGCTCGGTTGGCAACATCAGTGTGTCGGGCGAGACGGTATCCAGCATGCTGGCGAGCGCAGTTCTTTGTTCGGCGGCCGCCACCGGCTTCGATGTGCGCTGCCCATCGCCCCGCATCGCATAGGTGAAGTGCTGCCCCCCCAGCTTGGTGGCGGCTGCCTGAACCTGATACCGATGCATCAGGTAGGTGGGCACGAGGACATCCTCAAGGTGCGCCATGGGCTCACCGGGTTGTATCACCTGCTCCGAAAAACCCGACAACGCGGCCGCGCGCACGGCCATAACACGATTTAATTCGGCCACCGGGTCACTACCGTTGTCCCACAAGCTCCCCAGCGGATGTGCAGGGCCTGCCTCTGATCTCTGGCTACCCCGTGCGTGCTCATCCGCCACGAATTCAAAACCCGCGGCCAAGGTCTCGGCCATAATCTCCGCTCGAGCCGCGTCGCTATCGGCCTCAGGTGGAAAATCCTGATAACCCCAGAGAATGGCGCGCTTGTCCCATTCACCAATGCCTTCATCGTAAGCATCGGTGACGTCTATCTCACCAGTCGCATCTACCGTGACTAGGGGATGGGGGTAATCCATGACAGACGCGCGATCTTGGGTGCTCGACGCAAAGTTATGCGCGAGACCCAAGGTGTGGCCCACCTCATGGGCCGAAAGCTGCCGAATGCGCGCCAGCGCAAAGGCTTTCAGCCGGTCGATTTGCGGGTCGTCATCGTAGGGGGCCAGTAAGCCCTCAGCGATTAAGTAATCCTGCCTCACTCTTAACGAACCCAGGGTCACGTGGCCTTTGATAATTTCCTCGGTGCGCGGGTCACGAATGCTGGCGCCATAGGACCAGCCGCGGGTAGACCGATGCACCCACTGGATCACGTTGTAGCGCACGTCCATCGGGTCAGCGCCTTCCGGTAATAACCGCACCTGAAACGCGTCCCGATACCCCGCTGCCTCAAACGCCTGGTTCCACCAGCTGGCACCCTCAATCAGCGCACCGCGAATAGGCTCGGGGACCCCGGGATCGACGTAATAGACGATCGGCTCAACCGCAGGGCTCAAAAGCGCAGTGGGGTCTGCCTTCTTCAATCGGTGCCGGCGCGCGTAGGCGCTCTTGATCGGTGCCTCAATCGGCGAGGCAAAGTCGTAGATAAGCGTGGCCTCACCATCCTCAATAAACCCGGCGCGAGGGTCGTAGGCTATAGGTTCGTAGCCGTTATCGGGCAGGCGGACAAAAGAGTGGTGGCTGTGCACCGTCACCGCTGAGGCATCGGGTGCAACAGTAGCGAGTAACTCGCCCTGCGGCTCACCGGTATAGGTCAGCAACGCGTCTATCTCGGTATTGTTGGGAAAGCTTCGGGTTCTCGGCAGATGGACCGCCGAGCGCGAGGGCTCAACGCGATAGCTCCCCTCGCTTTGCGCCTTCAGCCAGCGTCCAAGCGCCATCGCGTCACGCTGAACGAAGTCGGTCAGATCAATAATCAGCTTCCCGTCGCCTTCCGCGGCAACCTCGAACCCCCACAGGACCGACTGGGCAAACGCTTCCTGGACCGCCACGCGTTCAGCAGTGCTCTCGCTGCGCGCCACGTAGCGGGTATTGAGAGCTTTGAGCAACACCTTGCTGCCCACGCGCTCAAACTGCACCAAATGGGTATCCCCAAGGCGGCCACGATCCAATCCCAGATCATTTGAGCCGACGCCCTGCGAGAGACCCGTGTAGTAGATGAGTGGCCCGTCGAGGCCGCCTATATCCGCGTGCAGGTCACCACGATCAGGATGCCAATAGAGCGGCAGGAAACCGGGCATCGCCTCGGCGTCCGCCAGCAGCGCTGAGGGGTCCGCCGCCTCCACCCGCACGCCAGCGACCATGAGCATGACAGCCCACAGTGCTACTAACCTTTTTGCCATCGTCCCCTGCTCCGAATAATCCATAGCGATTAGGTCATTGTGGCGGCGCAGGTGTTGCCGGAGCAAGGCTTTGCCAGAACCCAGCGAGCCTGCGCATTATTACTGACCGGACATGCGCACTAATGCGTTACACTAAGCACTTCCAATATGGGGGCGTTACGGATTCGACGACGGTAACGAAACCTGCGGTGCATGCCGTGATGGTAGCCAATCACGTAAATCCAAAGCTGCAAACTATTAGTTGCCAATGACGACAACTACGGTGCACAACTGGCTGCGTAAGTAGCCCTTTGTGACACCATCCAGGTGCTTCGGCCCTGGCGGTCCTAAGCAAGGTGCCAGTACCGCGCTTTTGACTGTCATATAGAACTGGATCGCAGTGGCTGATGTCTCGGCTGTCACGGTTAAATTTTTCGAGACTCGCGGTCAACGTCCTGACCGTTGGGCTGTTGTCCGTTAAATCAATTAACGGAAACTAAGCATGTAGAGCCAAAGGCAGAGTGCTGGCGGACGCGGGTTCAACTCCCGCCGCCTCCACCAAATTGAGACCCAGCAACATCCAAGAAAGTCCAGAAAACCCCGTTAACGCGGGGTTTTTTGCCTCGCTGCTAGAAAGTCCCGCAAGCAAGTTTTGTTCGGTGAGGAGGCTTTTTCATTCAGAACTTTGACAGCCTTTCCGAAGTGTCGGAAATTCTATATTCCAGACCTAGTTCGCTCTCCAATGACGCCCTGATACCCTCCTCCCGCTCGGCGAGTCGATACAAATCCTTCATCGCTGCCACAGCCTCAGTACTATTAGCAATAATCTGTGCACAAGTCGCCGCCAATGCATCATCCAGCGCCTCAACTGTTTCAAAGCTCTCGTTGGCAATACCCCAAACAACAGCCTGAGCTCCATTGAAGGTTTTAGCGGTGAATGACAACTCGCGTGCGCGCCGCTGCCCCACTGCTCGCGATAACGTTTGAGACATACCCCAGGTCGGACGTAAACCAAACTTAGTGTGGGTGTCACCAAACCTCGTAGCGTTCGTGGTGTAAACAAAGTCACAATGTAGCGCTATTTCTAAAGCTCCCGTAAAACAAGCACCCACTGCACGCGCAATCACAGGTGCGCCTGAATCTCGAATTGCGGTAGCCAGTTTTGCCGCTGGCTCGTCAAACACATTACCAATGATGCCGCCGTCAGGTTGAATACCTTGCAGAACCTTCAGGTCGACGCCTGCCGAGAATGCTTCGCCAGCTCCGCGCAATACAACCACCATCACATTTTCGTCCGACTTGGCCTTTTCAATTAATTGTGCTGCCTCGGACAGCATTTCTGGTCTCAAAGCGTTAAGCGCTCCGGGCCGATTAAAGGCAATTGTTAGGCAGTTTGATTCAAGCCCAACGTCAATAAACTGTGTTGATGACTGGTACGGCATATGGCGTTTCCCTCAAAAAATGCAGCTAACATAGTAACTACGCATGTGTTGAAAGATGATGCGCTTGTCGACGCCTCGACTGCTCCCGTTTCGCACCTGAAGTGTCTTGGCAGCAAATGAAATATTACAATGGTGATTTCTTATCCTATCCTCAGCAATCAAAAGTAAACTCAGACTTCACAGTTAAGGTGGGCGCTGTGTAATTTCGATACCTTCGAGGTTTTAATTATTGCCTGTTGAATAAATGAACCTCAGCGTGAGCGCGTCAGAACCGGGATTTTCTGACTGCGTGCTGCCATTAGACAGATGATCAATAGAAAAAGAGAGCGTTGTGGTCTCACTGAGTTTATACCCCACTCCAATCAGAGATCGAAAATGGAGTTGCCCGCCCAGGTCGGTCTCGCCGGTTTTATAGGCACCAGGCATGAAGCTAGCCTCAACGACGAAACGCTCACCTAACTCATATTTACCAGCGACTCCCATGCCAATCCAACCATCGCCGTCGTCATCTAGGCGAGCAGCACCAGCAAAGTTCGCTGACCAACCAAAATAGCTACCAAATTCTTTTGCATGGTACTCAACGACGCCACCAACACCGTTGGTATCAACATCGGTTGTAACGCCTGCCACCCAATCGGCTTTAACAATACCGACATAGAAACAAAAAATTGAGCCCACTAACGGCGCGAGCGGAGCTACAAGTTTTTTTTTATTGCTGAGATGCATGATTGGATAATTGCCATATTCCATTACGCCACCACCTTGAAGACATTGTCTTCACCGGACCCAAGTCCTTCCAAGTATGAAGCACACTCGGTCTAATGTTTTAAACATATCTTCATTTTTTAACCGTAATGATCAACCTCTCCCGCGGGGCGACACTTGAACCGCTTGTATTCCCACAAATACTGGACCTCGTTGCCAATAATGGACTCTTCGATCGCTCTGTTGATACCGGTAAGTGCCTCTTCCGGACCATTGGACATGATTGTATCAAGGTCACGAAAAATTAAGCTAAAACCATTTTTGGTGCGCAAAGCGGTTCCAAGAATCACCTTTGCGGCTGACTTTTCTTTGAGCTTGTAGGGGAGTGTCGCCGTGGCACACTTGATTCCGAAAAATGGAATATTAAGTCCTGAACTTTCGTTGGCGGGCACTTGATCAGGAAGGATTGCTGTCACACCCCCAGATCGAACGGCCCGTAATATTTCTGTCACGCCTCGGCCGCTTACTGGAACAAGTCTGGCACCAGCTTTTTGACGGCCTGACTTTACAAAGTCATCTAGCTTTGAAAAACGGATAGGTTTGTACAGGGCAACCAAATTGTACTCAGAAGCAAGAAACAGGCTCATCACTTCCCAATTTCCTATGTGCGGGATTAGCACTATGCAACCCGGGCCTCCGAATTCTGATGTCGTTATTAATTCTCTCCCTTCTACAGTAATGTGGTGGCTCATTGAGGGCCATGGTCTTAGCCAGAGATGGCCTAATTCCGCAATAAATTTGCCTATCTCCTGGAACCTCCGCGCTGCCAAGTCACGTTTTTCCTTTGGATCTTTTTCTGGGAATGCAAGTCGTAAATTTATATGAGTGGTACGACGCGATTTATGACTAAGATAATAAGCTAGGCGTCCCATTCCTCCACCTAGTAATCTCGCAGCTTGCAATGGCAATACGCGAAACACTGACAGAGCGAAGAGCGTGACATAATAAACAAGGTTCTCAAGCCATCGCGGTTTGGGTAATGCGGGCATCAGCAACCTTCGTTAACCGTTATCAATGGCGGGGGCCGTTGAATTAATTGGTGACCAATAGCATGCGGGCAACGCCACATAGCAATTACTTTAAAGGCCATATACCGTGGTCTTCCAATTGTACTCTTGCAACCTTTCGACGCCAGCAAAAACCTATACAAACTTCCCTAAGCAGCTTGCCTATTAATCTTGCTGTTGGCCAGTTAAGCTTGCATTCCGACTCAGCTCCAGATTTTTCTGTCGGGAGCGCACGCGGATTCAGCAGTGGCTACCAAGCACATATTGGATACATTGACTCTTTCACTAACTGTGCTGCTTGAGGCTCCAAATACCTCACACCTGCGGGGATCAGCCTCATAGCTGAAAAAAAACATTGGTTGCCTATAGACTACTCTGGTTACTTCTGACCCCTTTGATCGTCTTGTGGTCTATCCAACAGATGGTGGCGCGTTCTGGGGGACAACTGTATTTTCGGGAGAGATTTGGGCTATATCGTATAGGGAGTCGGCCTGCGCCAGTCTGGTTCCACGCGGCATCAGTAGGGGAGATCCGACTGGCCATGCCGCTAATCAACTCGGCAGTTCGTCATGGCGTGTTGGTCACATGTAATACCCCGGACGCATACAGGCTCGCTGTTCAAAAATGGGGGGATAGCGTCACAATCCATTACTGTCCCCTTGATTACGCTTGGTCAGTAAGACAGCTACTTCGCCATTATCAGCCTGCTGTTTCATTTGTTGTTGAAACCGAACTTTGGCCAGAACTCTACTTTCAGTGCGCAGAGCACAGCATTCCGCTTCATATTATTAACGGCCGAATCAGCAACAAAACTTATCAGGCCAATTTCCTTTTACGGCTCTTTTACCGTCGGGCGCTGCAGACCGTCACCAAAGTGTGGGCAAGAAACTTTGAAGACAGACAGCGGTTCCTCGACATGGGATGCCCTCTCGACAGGGCGACAGTGGTTGGCAGCATCAAAATGACACGCCAAGCAACGCGTGCGACACCGGAGCATCCGTTGTTAGGCATAGAATTTAGCCTTGCCGTCTCGACTCATGCTAGTGAAGAACTTGTGATCGCTCGAGCCTGGCGAGCAGCTTCTGACAATCACCTGCTTGTAATTATTCCCAGGCACGAACAACGTGGCGCCTCAATTGCACGATTGCTCGAAGAAAACGGCCTACGAGTGACGCTTCGCACCGAGCACAGGATTCCACCATCCGATACCGATATCTTTATCGCAGACACCACAGGAGAGGTAGATGATTTCTGCGCCCACGCAAAACTCATCTTTATGGGAGGCTCAATGGTAAAACACGGAGGACATAACGTAATTGAAGCTGCGGCACGCGGTAAGGCGATTATCGTGGGTCCTCATACAGATAACTTCAAGGATGAAGTGGAATACCTCAGATCAAGAGGCGCGCTTGAAATAGCGGAAAACGAGCAGGAATTGGCCTCAAAGTGGGCCGCAGTATCGGGGGGCGATTCAGCGCGGCATCGGCTGGAGGCGGCTACGATTGCTGCTTACCGAAACTTACCCAATAGGGTAGAGGAATATATTGAACTCGTCGCTGAAGCGATTGATCTTCACCACACTAAAACAGCCCAGTGACTTAATCTATTCCGCTCTCAATCAGATCCGGCCGTAGCTTGTGAGCATTCGGTTCCACGCGCTATCGATGGCAGCAGTAGACCCTGAGAGCTTGTTCAGCGAACGCCTAAGGCGTCGCAAGTTCGTCTGCTTCCAGAAAGCCTTGGATCGGCGCCCCACCAGCTTACCCTTATCAAAGTCAATCAGGTAAGTGCAGCCCTCTACTAGTAAGATGTTGCTCGCGTTCAGATCACGATGCATTGCACCATACTCGTGGAAACGGCGGATTGTTTTGCCAATAGCCTCCCAAGGGGCATTCTCCCAATCGCCTAACCTGATTAATGATGCTAGCGACCGACTATTGGGAAGGTACTCAGTGATTAAGGCGCCTGAGTAGGTCAAAAGAGATTTTCGTTGGGCGGACGCAGCCACGGGGCGCGGCACTGGCAGTCCAGCAAGATAAAGCTTTTGGAGTATCGAAAACTCGTTGGCCATGCGAGTTCGCTCGTAGCCAGTAAAAAAATACCGCGCTGATACCAGATGCGAGATAAGACCACCTCGCAAATAATGTTTCAGGATCCACTGCTGCTCTCCTGCACTAATCCTCCACACCGTGCCACGACCCTCAACATGAGGTTCTGCTTGATCAAACCATGACTCGGGTTGAAAAAATTCCGGGGACGGGTTCAAGACAAGATCTTTGTCGAACACAACGTAGCGGCCATGACTTTCCCGAATTGTTTGGATATCAAGCGTCATGTAGTCTGTCGACCATCCCTTACCGTGTTCGGCCCCGAGGGGCATCCCCTCTCCGTCAATTGCATGCAGCGGAATTACGAATTGCTCAAATCAATCTGCATTGTACGCCTATCCGCCATAGGAGACGTCTGCCACGCTGTGGCAACTGTGCAAGCGATACAAAGACATTATCCCGACGCTGACATAACGTGGGTTATTGGTCGGATCGAGCATTCGCTAGTGAGCGATATTTCTGGTGTCAAGTTCGTCGTTTTCGACAAAAAGCGCGGATTTAATAGCTATCTGGATCTGCACAAAAAGATGGTCGGCACGCCCCCTTATGATGTCCTGCTGCAAATGCAAACATCGTTAAGAAGTAATCTAGTCGGCGGAATCGTAAAGGCTAAGCGAAAAATTGGGTTTCCGGCCAGCAAGGCGAGAGAGCTACATAGGTTCTTTGTCGACGAGCACTTACCAGAAACCGAAGCCTTTCATGTGCTTGATGTTTTCAAGCATTTTGCGTCTGCTATTAACGTTCCCAACTTTGAAGCCCGGTGGGATATACCCATCCCACCTTCCGCGATCGCAAACATTAGTAATTGGCTCAACGGAAAGAGCGGGCACGTAGTCATCTCACCTAGTGCCAGCAACATCGAACGAAACTGGCTGCCTAGTCGCTACGCCGCCATCGCTCGGCACTGTTTTGAGAGAGGGTTGGTTGTGGTACTTACAGGCAGCAAAGCAGAACAGGAGATAGCACTTGCCAGAGACATAGAAGAGTTAGCGGGGGTGCATATCGTAAACCTCGCGGGAAAAACAAACCTAAAGGAGCTCTTAGGGCTCTGTAGGTTCGCCAGATTGGTTATCGGCCCAGACTCAGGCACTGTTCACATGGCGACCACTCAACTCACGCCAGTGATCGGGCTTTATGCCCATAGCAATCCGAAACGGACTGGACCTTATGGAGACCACGCAACAATCGCCGACGCCTACACCCCAGAACTTGTAGCAAGGAAGAAAACCGAGTCAATGTATTTATGGGGGCATCGCTTAAAGGGCGCGTCATTGATGAGCCAGATCTCCACCGACCAAGTAATCTCGCTGATCGATCAGACACTGAGTCGAGGCTGGAACACAAGGGACTTGCCTGCTCAATACTAGCGTGCCTTGTTGGCAGCTAATAGTTTTAGTCGCCGTCATCAGTAAAAGCTTCAGGCTCTCACTGTCGTTACTGCTGCGATTCCTCGGCACCGTAGCTTTTCTGTTGGCTGAGTCTAATTAAGTGTGCTTCTTTACAGAAGGCATAGCTGGCCTCGGCAGCCGCGATAATTAATCCCGCCCTTCCAGACAGTATTAACCGACTTAGCAAAAACGTTCGGAAAAATGTGAAAGGCCCGACCAACCAAAGTTTAATAAGACTGCCGCTCTTGCCGTCCCGAAATTTATCTTCAGCCCGCAGCTGAGCATACTTAATTTGCTTCGCGAAATATTTTGTCGGGTCATCATAGCCAAGATGATGCAGGCAATGTTTAGATCTAACAACGGAGCCACTGACTTGCAGGTTTTCGTGAACAGTACGGTTAGTCGGATAAGCCACCTGCGATCGGCGGAACAGTCGAATGATCCGCCGTTTTCGCGAAAATCGGCTTAGAAACTTGCCCATAATTGAGTCATTGATAGAGATCTCAACGGCCGAAACCTCCTTGCTAGCAGTCCAATCCTGTAATTCCTCTGCTAGTTCGGCGGAGACTATCTCGTCTCCGTCGACATTCAGACAC
>CAXEVD010000026.1:0-10548 GCA_963999395.1 uncultured Halieaceae bacterium | reverse complement strand
TGATGATCGCGGAGTAATGCTTAGGCAGGATTTTCCTGCGCTTCAGAACTTATCTAGGGCTCCAGTGTGGCGGGTAGCTCGCCCTGCCAGATTACCAGCATCTCGGAATATAAGCGTCAAAACACTCGAGGACACGCCCTTCTACACCCGGTCACAGGTGCGCGTAGATGGTCACGAGTTCATGCATGAGAGTCTCGACTTGCGTCGCTTTTGTCGCCCGTGGGTTCAGTTTTTGCTGCCATTCAGGATGCCGCGAATCGGCTGAGGCAGTCAGTCCCGCCCTTGGGGTTGAGCGTGTACGGCCATCTCGTCGCGTTACTTCAATACTATCAAGAGATCGCTCATTTAGGGCGAGTTGGTCGACCGTCGCAGACGGTAGGCTATCCGAGATCGCTCTCCTGCACAGAAGGGAAAAGCGAGTGCATTTTCATAAGCAACTTTGTTTCACCCTCGAACCGCAGCTTTCTCATGAAGAAAGCTTGCGGACCCTTCAGCTTTCCGATTGCCATGCCGATATAGGTCTCGCTGGACATTCTCAATGTCAGCGTTGCTGACTCCTCCAGCCCTTCGTTAGCGGTGCATTTGCCATTGTTAATACGAAGCACAAAGTTGCCACCATCCTGACCACTAATCACAAACTGGATAGTCGCTTCTAGCCCGATAGCTTTGTCGGCAGCAAATCTTGTGGGCATACCGAAGATGAAGTCTTTTACTTTGATATCTGCCATGTGATCGCAACGTGATACCATGAAATTCCACGGTAACTTGATCTTCGCCGAAAGACCACCGGTCCATAAATAACAAACATCCGGAGGTTAATAATGGACACCCGTCTAATTCTCGCAACTTTTGTGACACTAGTACTGCCAGCCGTTATGGCCTTCTGGATAACGATTCATGGGTGTCTTAATTTGTGGCGCAAGGCAGGCGTGATACCAGCCTATAGTGCCGCGGCGCTCACTATGACAATCGCTGCATGGCTTGCCTGGCATTGGCGTGAGCTGCTGCTGGGGCCTGACCTGGGTTTTAGTTGGCTGACGGTAATTCCCGGGGTGTTGATATACGCCGTCTTTATCTGGCTCTCAAAATCTGTTCGAGCGCATCTGAGCCTCAGTACTTTTGCTGGAGTGCCAGAGATAAAAAATAATTCGCAATGCCTTATCACGGAAGGCCCTTATACGGTCGTTCGCCACCCAAGATATACCTTAGTGATCGTCGGCATCATCGGGTGGTGCCTCGTTTGTAACTTCTTGGGCACCTACCTAGTGGGTGTAGCCGCCATACTCGGTTTTTATTTCATAGCAGCCCTCGAGGAGCGAGAGCTTCGGCAAAGATTCGGACAAGCGTACTTCGACTACCAGGAGAAAGTGCCTCAGCTCATCCCCACTTTGACTGGGTTAGTCAGTTTGTTCCGCTTTAGAAAAGCGTGAACTAGTATGGATGTGATTTCGCCGCTCAACATTGTCCTTAACGGCAAGGGACATGAGATCAACGTTAGCAACGTCGACACGTTATTGACGGTTCTGCGAGATGATTTGGGTGTCAAGAGTGTCAGAGAAGGGTGCGACAGCGCGCAGTGTGGCAGTTGCACCGTGCTACTGGATGGTAAGTCGGTAAAGAGCTGTTCAGTCCTGGCGCTTCAGGCAAATGGTCGGGCTGTTGTCACTGTCGACGGTTTGACCGAAGCTGATCGTCGCAGTTCTTTGCAAAATCATTTCTCAACACAGCACGCACTGCAGTGTGGGTTTTGTACTCCCGGCATGTTGCTGAAGGCATCTGAGTACCTGGCTCAAAACCCCGACCCGGATCCTGCTCGAATCCGTCAACAGTTGCGTGGGAATCTATGTCGTTGCACCGGTTACCAAAACATTGTCAGCGCAATTAGTTCAGCGGCTATGGGCGAGGATTCTGACCAGCCTGATTCGGAGAATCTCTGTGCGCAACCTAGTCGTGTGGAGGACTCCAGACTGTTGTGTGGAGAAGGCACTTTTACTGACGATATCGAGTTGCCCGGCCAACTTTATGCAAGTTTCCTCCGTTCTGAAGTGGCGTCTGGAAAAATAAAAGAGATAGATCTTACAGCTCTGAAGGAGCTTGATGGAGTCAACGACGTATTTACTGAGCAAGACGTTTTGTCTGATGGACTCATGAGCCCTAGTTGCAGCTGGCAAATTATGGATGTTTCCGGGGAGCCTATGCGTGCAAAAAGTAGGCCGCTCCTCAGTAGCAAGAAGGTTAAATACGTGGGGCAGCCGATAGCCATGATCGTAGCCACCTCCCGGAAGGTTGCGCAGCAAGCGGTGCGTAAGATCAAAGTCCACTACGACGAATCCAGACCCGTTATCGATCTAAATTCGGCACTAAAATCTCGGCTTGTTCATGAAGCGCTAGACAGCAACACAGCCTTCAATTGGCAATTAGGTGACGAAGAAGCAGTTCAGCAGGCGTTTAGCTGCGCGAATCATGTTACATCGATGCAGATAGTGAATAACCGTTTAATAGCGGCACCACTAGAGACGCGAGCGGCCAATGGCAAATATGACGAAGCGACGGGGCGATACACTCTGTACGCCACCACCCAGAATCCGCACATATTGAGACGAGTTTTGGCGGAAGAGGTGGGTATAGCGCCAGAGCATGAGATCGACGTGGTCTCAAAGGATGTTGGAGGAAGCTTCGGTTCTAAAATATTTGTCTATGGAGAGGAGTGTCTTTGCCTTTGGGCGTCGCGAAAATTAAAAGCCCCAGTAAAGTGGTCCGCAACTAGAGCAGAAAGTTTCGCAGCCGACGTTCACGGAAGAGACCATCTTACGGAAGCAGCTATAGCGCTTGATCGTGATGCTCGTATAACCGCAATCAAAGTTAACACGCTAGCCAATTTAGGCGCGTATCTCTCGCCTTTTGGTTCACTCGTTCCCACATATAACTACGCAATGATGCTGGCAGGTCCTTACTCAATTCCCAACGTGGTTGCAGATGTGACAGGTGTTTATACGAACACCTCACCAGTCGACGCATATCGCGGAGCGGGAAGACCTGAGGCAACGTTTGTTATCGAGACTCTCATTGATAATGCCGCAAATGAGCTAGGGCTAGATCCGAGTGAGTTAAGGTCACGGAATTTAGTCCAACCGGAGCAGATTCCATATCAAACACCGACAGGACTTGTGTTTGACTCTGGAGACTTTCCAGCACACTTTGAAAAAGCGCTTCAGCGTGCCCAATATTTTTCGTTTAAAGAGAGGCAGCAGGAAAGCTTAAAGCAGGGCAAGAGGCGCGGTATCGGTATTTCGAACTATGTCGAAGCATGCGCAATAGGGCCCTCCGCTATAGCCGGTGTTCTGGGGGCTGATTACGGTCTATGGGAATCAGCCACTGTAAGGTTCCTACCCACCGCTAAACTAGAGGTTGTTACGGGATCTCATTCTCAAGGACAGGGTCACGAAACCACTTTTGCGCAGGTAGCGAGCAGTGTGCTCGGGGTGTCTTTAGAGGATATTTCTGTTCTGCACGGCGATACTCGTTGCACTCCTGTAGGTATGGGGACCTATGGCTCAAGATCTCTCTCAGTGGGTGGTTCGGCCGTTGTCCTAGCCGCCAAAAAATTGGTCGAGAAGGGGCGAGCAATTGCAGCGCATTGCTTTAACTGTCAATCATCGGGAGTCGAGTTTGCATCTGGTGTATTCAAGCGCGCTGACGGTGAGGATCAAATAACGATTCAAGAAATAGTGCGTATTGCCCATGCCCCTCATAACTATCCCGAAGATCTGGAGCCTGGGATGGAGGCTACCGCGTTTTACGATCCGAAAAACTTTACCTATCCGTCTGGTACACACATTTGCGAGGTGGAGATTGACCCTGAAACCGGATCAGTAGCCGTGGTTAATTACACAGCGGTCGACGACTTTGGTGTTGTGGTTAACGAGCCTATTGTAGAGGGGCAGTTGCATGGTGGTATTGCTCAGGGTGTTGGTCAAGCGCTATGGGAGCATGTCAAATACGATTGTGAGACGGGAAATTTGATAACTGATTCTTTTAACGAATATGCCGTTCCGAGAGCTGAGTCGCTCCCCTCATTTGATATTTCTTTTACCGAGACGCCTTGTGAGCACAATCCTCTTGGAGTGAAGGGCTGCGGAGAGTCAGGGGCAATAGCCGCACCGCCAGCGGTAATGAATGCTATTTACGCCGCGCTGGGTGAACGCGTATCAATGCCAGCTACGCCCGAAAAGGTTTGGCGCTGTATCAAAACATCTGCTGGGAGTGCGTGAACATTTCATCAACATTTCACAGCCCTGAAACAACCGCCGATGCTGAAGCAATTTATCGTGAGTCGAAACATCCGATCTATCTTAGCGGCGGTCAAGAAGTGGTGCTGCGCCTTCAGCATGAGCTGGAACACATCTCAGATTTAATAGATCTATCCAATATCGATGAGTTGCATGGTGTTCATGCAGAGGGTTCCACCCTGTCAATTGGTGCGGGCGAAAACCACGCTGCAATAGCTGGGTCAGCTGTAGTTGCCCACACAGCGCCCGTGTTGAGCGAGCTTGCCTCTCACATTGGTGATTCGCAAACGAGAAATAGAGGAACGATAGGTGGTGCAATAGCGTCTAAAACGCGGTCTTCAGACTGGAACGCGGCTCTGCTTGCCCTGGATGCAATGATCCATACAACAACAACGAATCACATGGCTGAGGATTATATTGCCAACGGAGGTTTAACAGAGGGGGAGCTCATAACCAGAATATGCTTTGAAATTCCCTCTCAAGGCATTTACCTGAAACACACTAGAGCATCTAGCACAGATGCTGTGGTCGGTGTTTTTGTGAGTAGATTTGAAAAAAGGTGTCGGGTCGCTATTGTTGGGAATCAGAGAGTAGCCTTTCTGTGTCCAGCGCTGGGGGCTGCTTTAAGTACAAGATTTCACCCGGCTGTTTATGATCACAGCCACATTCCTGACAACATGTTGAGAGAAAAGTCCGACGCTAGTCTGGAATACCAGTTAAATCTGGTAGAGAGCCTCTTTAAGAGGGCCATCGATAGTTGCGCTTGAGACATCGCTTTAGACAAGCCGAATAAAATTAAAGCAGCATGCACCTCTCTACCGCCTAAAGGCGCTTGTTCAGGTGCTGCGTGCGCAGATTGACTGAGGAAACAATTAAGGGAACTTGGCAAACCCAGCGGGTGGGAACGCTTATTCTGACTTAACCGCCCACCGCCAGAGCGCTTCCTCGCCAACTCGATACATCAAAAATACGTGCTCAACTGCCGCCAGCGCAGCCACCCACGCTAGGAGGAATAGGCTAAGTGCAACTGAGGTGTCATCCGTTGCAAAAGCACGTGAGAACAACAGCGCGGCAAATATAGCCGCCAGGGAGCTTGAGGGAGTCATCAAAGCGCTGTTTTTCCCTACGCTAGCGTAACTTGCAACATGTTTATGGCTTTTGGGTAGCCAGCCGTGGTTAAAGTGGCGAACGCCGAAAAATAAGTTTAGCTTGGTGCTGCATCGCATAAGCCAAAGAACCAACAAAACATAAAATATAATTGGATTGGTGGGCTGTTCTCCGCCCAAAAAAAACGTTAACCCAATTACTGAAATAACGACCACCTCATGATAAATCATCGTTGCGAGTGCCTGTTTAAATTTCTGACCTACACCAAGTCCCTGAGGTGCTAATGACTTGTTGGGGCCCGTCACAACCCCCATTAGAAACATCAACTCTAGCCATGCCCAGATTAGCAACGCAAAAAGAAATCCAAAAAGAACCGCTATAAGGGAAGGGTCAGCAGAAATATAGGGGACGGAAGCAATGCACCCGATCGCCACAATGGTACTCAGCCCAAAAAGCAGGTTTTTAATTGGTGGGCGCTGATGCGCACTTATCAAAGCAAGCCCGGTGAATAGCCACCAAAGCGAGAGTGTAACGAACAGTGCGAGCCAAATCATTTTTCCGACGTGGGGTCATGTGAAATTGAGGAAAGGTTTATTGCTGAATCGAGCATCTGCCGAAAATGTTCGGCGTTAGGCTCACCAAAGGCTTTTAACTGAATTCGACTATTCGTGCTTGGATCTTCGACTGTGATGTCCCCGGCACCCAATGTGTAAAGAATAAAGACAGGTTCCGCAGAGACCCCCTGAACCCTGCGGTCTCGGACCAAACTTCTAAAGATTGTTCGCACGAAAGCACCTTGCCCAGATTCGTAGCGAGCGATCGCGGCGCCGCTTTCTGCGTGGAAAATTCCGACAGCACCGTTAGCCAAGTCTCGAACGACAATTCGCTCTGACACACCGGGCGGGCCTGTACCCGAACCACTGAATGCGGTGCTATTTTGATTAGTGAGAAAGGCCCCTGCACCCCAAACCGCCAACATCGAAACCATCACCCACACCAACGGATGGATCGGGCGAAGCAATTTGGGCGGGGATATCACAGCTGTCGCGCCCATCAGTGCGCCCGTTGGGGCGCTAGAGCCTCCATGGAAACATCTTGGTAGTCGCTCTTAAATTGACCCAGCGATACTCTAGACTCAGCATTCGCCGCAGTCGCTAAGCTACTCGCAGCCAGTTCAAAGTCACGCAGACCTCTCAGCAAAGGCTGTAGTGGGCGTACCCACCACGATCTAACATTTGGCCACAACAGCAACCAGTAAAGCTTATCGCTGTTTTCAAGCGTCAACGCGATATCACCCGTCCCATCCGGGAAAACTTTTAGATCCGCAGAGGCAATCTGTTCTAATGGGAAATTGACGTGGATTGGGACCGCTGCACCGGTCCTGAGAATCAACCGTCGAGTAGTCAGGCTGTAAATCGTGGTCTTTCCATAAAGCGCCGATAAGCCTACGATGACGCCGACAATAAACAAGCTGGCTAGTAACTGCCATGCCAATAACGCAGACCACTCACTTATCGGCGCATCACCCATTATTAGGTAACCAGTCCTCAGCACGACCAAGCCTAGCAAATATGCCACAACATACCGAAGGTACATCGCGCGAATAGCGATAGCATTAGCTTCTGGTCGTCCTTGCCAGATTAGCACCTCATCAGTTGGCAAGTTTTCGGCAAGATTGCCGTCGTTGAGAGGTGCCGCCCCGCGCACCACCTTTTTTTCTTTTTTTAGTCCTTCTTTCACAGGCGAGGTTCCTGACGGTTAGGCATAGCGTAAAGAGTTCCGCCACCGTAAAACGCAGTTATTCGATCCTCTTCCTGAAGCGTTACTTGATCCGGGTTAGCCAGTGTAGGCACTTGTTGGAACTGATCGCTGCGGATCGAGCGCACATTGAGCTCACCACTTTTTGACACTCGCGCCATTGTCATGGGCAGCAACACTCGCTTGCCCACAACATCTAACTCAGCATAGCGAAACATTGGTTCAGCTCGGTCAACCCACATATCCACAACGGTGCCCCCTTGTTTGCCATCGCACCCATAGACAGCTTTTCCAACAGGGTTGGGGTCTTTAGATGCAACACTATGTTCAGGATCGATTCTTAGTGGAACGATTCGGGGTCGCCCATCAACTGTTAAATCTGGCTGGTCCGCCCGATTAGCCCATGCCGCGGGCCCCAGTCCGTCCACCATTGGGTCTCCCAACGGCTTTAAAGGTGCGCCCGCAGCGTTATAAAGTGGCTCGGCATTAATGGCGTATTCGGGTGCATCTGGTCCAGGCCTGACACGATCTCCTTGGCCGTGGTGCTTACGATAAGTCTTGGGCTTAGGAATACCACCCAATCCAGCCGCTGTCTCTCCATTGTTCAGCTGAAGTGGCCACCCCTCTCGCTTACCTTCGCGATGCAGATGCAGCACTAATCCAATGAAGAACAACCAGAATAACGTGAACAAAATTGAGGTTAGATCTAAGAAAGATGATACGTCGCTCATTTAAAAACCCTCCAAGTATGAAGACTAGTTCGGAAAATCCTCTAATTTCAGGCCGTCTGCTGAATTACCAGACGTCATCACTCTCCTAGCCAGTGGCCCGAGCGAAGCTAATGCCAAAAATAAAAGTGCTACTTCAAAAATATAGACCGATAGATACCCTGCAGCGGGTGACCGCATAGCCATACCCAACAGCCCCACTTCCCCCCAGCTACTAACCAAATCGCGAATGGCTCCTCCAGAAAATACGGCAACACCCGAGGCGCTTGCTTGAACAGCACCCCAAGCGCCTAAGGTAAGCCCTACCATTTTTTTTCCACCAAACATCATCGCTGCTGTCAGCATTCCAACCGCAAATAGTCCATGACCGAAGCCGATCAAAATAACCCCTAATTGAAATAGTAAGCTCGAATCTACTAGAGCCGATAAGCAAACCAAGCTGAATGCTGCGACACCAAACAAAACGCCGATAGACGCTAACAAGATAGGATCTTTTCCCTTCGCCAAACTGCGGGCAGTTATCAGTAGCGCCAGAACCATGCCACCGGCAAATATCGCCGTCAGCATCGTCGTTCCGCTGACAGACAACCCCAGAACCTGCGCTCCATAGGGCTCAAGGAGGATATCCTGCATCGTGAAACCCATAGTGCCGAGCCCAAGCGCCCAAAGCAGACGGCGGGCCTGAGGCAAGGTGATGAAGTCGCGCCAGGCGCTCCCGAATGTGGGACGCGCTAAGGAATGGGCAGTAAGATCGGGCCTGCGCACTTCCTGCTTGAACATCGCGACGACATTCAGTAACAGCGTGACTACCGCCGCGCTCTGGATCACCTGAATCAGCCGAACGTATCCGAAGTCATTCAAAAGCGCGGCGAAGATCAGTGCACTGCCGATCATGCCGACCAGCAACATTAGGTATAGCAGTGCTACGACGCGGGGGCGGGTTTCTTGCGACGCAAGGTCCGTAGCGAGCGCCAAACCCGCGGTTTGCGAAACATGCATGCCCAACCCAGTAAGCAAGAAGGCTGCCATCGCGGCAGCGGGACCTAAAAACGCCGGACCGGAGTGTGGTTCGGTCATCAGAATCAAAGCGAAGGGCAGAAAAGCGAGGCCACCAAACTGCATCATGGTGCCTGCCCAGAGAAATGGAATGCGGCGCCAGCCAAGGTAAGAGCGGTGATAGTCAGACCGATATCCGATCAATGCGCGCGCCGGCGCCATCAAAAGCGGAATCGCCAACATTAACGCCACCCATGAAGCTGGCTGGCCGAGCTCCACCACCATGACGCGATTCAGCGTGCCTGTCAGTAGGACAATCGCCATACCGGTGGAGAGCTGGAACATAGAGAGCCGCAGCAGGCGGCCCAAGGAGAGGTCTGCCGATGCCGCATCAGCAAAGGGGAGCCAGCGGTGCCCGAAGCCCGCGAGGCGAGTCCCTGCATTGCTGACAGACCGGCTCATCGTCGCGTCAACTCCATCGCGTGGGATTTATAAAACCCAACATCAATGCGATGCGACCGACCCGCCACCCAGTCCTGGGTCAGGCCCACGTCATCGAGATGTCGCGAGAGGCGCCCTGGCGACACAGGCTCAATCGACGGCGCCCGATCGGCTCTGGGGAAGAATTTTCCTGCGGCGTGCATTAACGCCAGCAGTGGCGTTTTCGGCGCAAAGGTGAAGACCATCTTGCGTTGAATCTGCGCCGCCATCGCCTCCAGCGTTTGCACGCCGTCTGCAACGTCGTAATGAATCAGCGAGTCCATCGCGACCGCGTAATCAAAAGACCCCAAGTCCATGTTGCGCATGTCGCCGACTAGGAACGTGACATCGAGAGTTTGATTCAGGTCGCGCAGTCGCTCTTTGGCCAAATCGACCAGCGTGGGTGATAAGTCCACGGCGACGACTTCAGCACCACGCTGTGCCGCCTCGATGGCCAGCGTGCCAGTGCCACAGCCGGCATCAATCAAAGTACTACCGGTCATATCCTCAGGCAGCCAGCTCATCAACGTCCCGCGCATCGCGTCTCGACCGCGGCGCACCGTACGCCGGATGCGACTGACCGGCGCATCGGATGTGAGCGCGGCCCAGGCATCGGCAGCGGTGCGATCGAAATAGGTTTCGATCTCATCGCGGCGCGTTTGATAACTTGCTGATGCCATCAATCAAATCCCAAGAAATCGAACAGGTCACGATCTTTCATCGGCTCGCAAGGCAGCGGGTCGGTTCCCGCCCAAAGTTGCTCGGCGAGCTGCAGATATTCATCACAGACCTCGGTCAGGCCTGGCGCTTCGTCGAGCTCAAACAGCGTCGACTTCTTCAAACGGCTGCGGCGAATGACATCGAGGTCGGGGAAGTGGGCCAGCCGCTTCAGCCCAACTGCCTCATTGAAGCGATCAATTTCATCGGTCGCGGCACTGCGATTGGCGATGACGCCGCCTAAGCGCACGGCATAGTTCTTTGACTTGGCCTTGATGGCCGCCGCGATGCGATTCATCGCAAAAATGGAATCAAAATCGTTGGCGGTAACGACTAGCGCGCGCTCTGCGTGCTGCAGGGGCGATGCAAAACCGCCGCAGACCACATCACCCAACACATCAAAAATGACCACGCCGGAGTCATCGAGCAGATGGTGCTGCTTTAGCAACTTCACGGTTTGACCCACCACGTAG
>CAXEVD010000025.1:0-10747 GCA_963999395.1 uncultured Halieaceae bacterium | reverse complement strand
ACGGTGGTGCTGTTCGGCGGGCTGATCAAGCGCGCCGGCAGTGAGGCGCAACAGGCTGAATGGCTACCCCGCATCATCGGTGGTGAGGTATTAGGCACCTTTGCTTATGTCGAGCGCCAAAGCCGCTTTGCGCTGCATGATTGTCAGACCACTGCCACCAAGTCTGGGGACGGTTATGTCCTCAACGGTGAAAAGGTGGTGGTATTCAATGGCGAGCAGGCCGACCACCTGGTTGTAATGGCTCGCACCGCTGGAGATCAGTCAGACAACGACGGCCTAGCGCTGTTTATCGTCGACGCGGCAGCTGCCGGCGTCGATAAGATGAGCTACGCAATGATGGATGGCCAGCGCGTAGCGAACATCACGTTCAAGGACGTGTCGGTTAGCGCCGATGCGCTGCTGGGTGAAGAGGGCGGTGCCCTTGCAGTGGTCGATGCGCTGACCGACGAGGCGATCATTGCACTCGCGGCAGAGGCCGTAGGTATCATGGGTGTGCTGAATGCCAAGACGCTCGAGTACACCAAGACCCGCGAGCAATTCGGTGTGGCGATTGGTTCCTATCAGGCACTGCAGCACCGCATGGTGGACACCATGATGGCCTATGAGCAGAGCAAGTCGCTGTTGTTCAAGGCGCTCTGTGAGTACAAGCAAGAGCCGGCTATGGCTGCCGAGACCGTTCATGCGCTCAAGGTGCTGATCGATCGCAACGGCAAGCACGTATTTGGCGAGGCGATTCAGATGCATGGCGGTATGGGCATGACTGATGAGCTGGATATTGGTCACTTCGCCAAGCGACTGATGATGATCAACACGACCTTCGGTGATGCCACCTATCACCGCAACCGCTACATCGAGACTGCCTACGCGGCCTGATCGTGGAGCTGCGCGACAAGGTTGTCGTCGTCACAGGCGGTGCTAGTGGTATCGGCATGGGCCTGTGTCGTCGGTTTCGTAAGGAGCAGGTTCGCGGCCTGGTGATAGCGGACTTAAACGGTGAAGCGGCGAGCGCCCTGGCGAATGAACTCGATGCGAAAAGCGTTCAGCTCGATGTGCGTGACGAGTCGGCCATCGCGGCGATGGTGGCCGAGACCGAATCCGAGTTCGGACAGGTCGATCTCTTTTGTTCCAATGCTGGCGTGCTGGATCTCGACGGGGGCGACTACAGGGCCTCATCGAGTGCCAACGAGGTGTGGCAGCGAAATTGGGAGATCCATGTCATGGCCCATATTTACGCGGCCCGTGCATGCCTGCCCTCAATGATCGAGCGGGGTGAAGGGTATTTTCTGCATACAGTGTCCGCTGCAGGGCTTTTAAGCCAGCCATACACCGCTGCCTATGCCACCACCAAGCATGCGGCGATTGGTTTTGCGGAATCCTTGGCCATTACCCACGGGGACGACGGCATCAAGGTGAGCTGTCTGTGTCCGCAGGGGGTGGATACCGCCATGCTCGGCGGGACAGACGGTGGCGCCGCCGGACTCGATGGTATTCTGAGTCCTGCCCAGGTGGCCGAGGCCGTGGTCCAGGGGCTCAAGGAAGAGTCATTTTTGATTCTGCCCCACGAGCAGGTAGCGCAGTACCATCTGAACAAAGCGCAAAACTATGACCGCTGGATTGGCGGCATGCGGAAATTGCGCCGGAGCATGCCCCCACCTACACTGCCCTGACCAGTTTCCAAGGGTCTCCAGTGGACAAACAGCAACGCTTCGCCCGGGTCATCCTGAACGGTTTTTATGCCTATTTCGCGGAGTTCGAAAATATCACGCTGGCCGCACGCACCCGTTTTGAGCGGGCGGAGTGGTTAAGCATGCAAGACATCTCAAGCCGGCGTATCGATATCTACAAAGAGACGGTCATGGAGACCCTCGATGTGGCGCGCCATATCGCCGGGGATCAGATTGAAGACCTGAACTTTTGGGCGGGCACCCGCAGTCTCTATGCCGAGTTGGTGCAGGGGATGACCAATTTCGAGATCGCCGAGACCTTCTACAACTCCATTTTCAATTCCCACTTTGGCCACCGTTCGATTCGCAACGAGTATGCCTTCGTGTTCTCGCCCCAGGGCGACGTGCCGCCGGTCGACATGGGCCGGGTGGTCAATCATTACCCGATCGGGGACGACCTTGGTCAGGCATTCACACAGCTCCTCAAAGACTATGCCTTTAACATCCCCTACGAGGACCTTACTCGGGACGTCGACAGCATTACTTCGGCGATAGATCGCCATCTCGCGCCCCGGTATAACGTCACCCACCCCGATATCGAGTTGCAGGTGCTGGAACATCACTTCTTCCGGAACAAGGCGAGCTACATCGTCGGGCGTCTCTACGCGGCGGGGGAGCAAATGCCCTTTGTGTTGCCCCTGTTGCACAATGACTCAGACGAGGCACCCGCTGTTTATGTGGACGCGTTTCTCTTTGGTCCGGACCAAGTCAGCCTGTTGTTCTCCTTTACCCGCAGCTATTTCATGGTCGACGCGTCGATTCCGTCCCAGTACGTGCTGTTTCTGCAGCAGTTGATGCCCAAGAAAGAGATTTCAGAGATCTACAGTTCGATCGGCCACTTCCGCCACGGAAAAACCTACTTCTATCGGACGTCGACCCGCCACATCCGCTCGACGGAGGAGCAGTTCATTGTGGCGCCGGGCATCAAAGGTATGGTGATGGCGGTATTCACACTGCCCTCCTATGAGTATGTGTTCAAGATCATCAAGGATCGCTTTACGCCCCCAAAAGAGGTCACGCACCAGATCGTGAAGGACAAATACCATCTGGTGAAACGATGGGATCGCGCTGGCCGGATGGCCGACACCCAGGAGTTCAACAACCTCGTCTTTGACGCCAGCCGCTTTTCCGATGAGCTGATGGAGGAGCTCTATGCAACCTGCCCCTCGCAGCTGCGTATCAATGGTCGCGCACTGATCATCAAGCACTGCTATGTCGAGCGACGCATGAACCCGCTCAACCTTTACTTGCAGGAAGCCTCGGACGAAGAGGTAAATGAGGTCATGAACGACTACGGCAATGCGATCAAGCAGCTGGCGGCGGCGAATATTTTCCCTGGCGATATGCTGCTTAAGAACTTTGGCGTGACCCGCCACGGGCGGGTGGTGTTTTACGACTATGACGAAATTGAGCCGCTGCTCGACTGCAACTTCCGGCGCATACCGCCGCCGCGGGATGAGATGGACGAGATGTCAGACAAACCCTGGTATTCGGTGGGACCCAAGGATATTTTCCCCGAGGAATTCCGACTGTTCTTCTCAGGGAATGCGCGGGCCCGCGCCGCATTTGATGCCCAGCATGCAGACCTTTACGACGCGGACTACTGGATCGGACAGCAGGAGCAGCTCCGCGGCGGCGTCGTTGAAGATTTTTACCCCTATCCACGGCGAGTGCGGTTCTCGCAAAGACAGCAGGTGGCGTAATCATGGCCTCTCTTTATCTCATTCGGCATGGTCAGGCGTCTTTTGGCAGCGCCAATTATGACCAGCTCTCACCGCTGGGGCAGCGTCAGGCAGACGTATCGGGTCGCTTTTTTGCTGACATCGGGCTTCATTTCGGTCAGGCGGTCAGCGGCGATTTATCGCGGCAGCAGGAAACCGGGCAGCGCGTGTTGGCCAGCCAACCAGAGCCCGCAGATCTCAGGACCGATTCGCGTTTGAATGAGGTCGACAACGAGGGCCAGATAGCAGCCTTGCTGCCGATACTGTGTGAGCAGGATGCGGACTTTGCCGAGCGCGTGAAAGCGGGCCGCAGCGACAGTAAGCAGTACCAGAAAGTGATTCAGGCGGTATTCAATGCCTGGGTGTCCCCCGACTGCCCAACCCTCGACGGTACGGCGTCATGGCCGGATTATCTTGCGGGTGTTCGCGGCGCCTTGGAAGAGGCTATGGAGCAGGCCGAGAGCGGCAGCGACACCGCCATCTTTACCTCGGGCGGCACGATTGCCACGGCGGTGAGCTGGGTGCTTGGCGTGCCCCACGACCAGATTTACGGATTTTATGAGCCGGTCTTCAACTGCTCGATTACGCGGCTGATTTTTTCGCGCGGCAGGGTTTCCCTGTCGAACTTCAATGACACCGCGCACCTTCAGCTGCTGAGTCAGCAGTTAGGAGAAGCGCTGGTCACCTACCGCTGAGGCGCGGTGTGACCGATATCTGGTTGGTGCGTCACGGTGAAGCGGCTGCCGCGTTTGATCAGGATACAGATCCGCCGTTGTCTGACCTCGGCCGCGACCAGGCCACGGAGTCTGCTGAGTGTCTATCGCGATGTGTGCCCGATGACGCACGGCTACTGACCAGCCCCAAACTGCGCGCCATACAGACCGGCGAGCCCTTTGCGGCGTTGCGAGAGCGCGCCCTCGATATTGATCGCCGCTTCATCGAGTTACCCTCGCCGGGGGCGCTCACCGTGCGCAAAGACTGGATCCAGCGGGTGCTGAAAGGCCGGTGGAGTGAACTACCCGAATTGGTTCATGACTGGCAGCACGATATCGTTGCGACGATTCAGGCGTTTCAAACACCGACTGTGATCTTCTCGCATTTTCTGGTGATCAATACCGTGGCGGCGTACATGAGCGGCGAGGATAGGGTCCTTCAATGTTTGCCGGCCAACGGATCGGTGCATCACCTTCGCGTTGACGAGGGCAGCTGGCAGTGGGTCGAGCGGGGCGAGATGCTCCAGAGCGTGGTGAATTAACGTCGTTTGATTCGCATCAACGATTCTTGAGCGGTCGACGCCAGCAGAGTGCCATCCTGTGACCACAAAAACCCGCGACTGAACCCTCTGCCGCCACCCGCTCTGGGGGTGTCGCAGTCATACAGCACCCAGTCGTCCATTTTGCCGGGATGATGAAACCATATCGCGTGATCAAGGCTGGCCGCCATGAAGTGCTTGATCGGGTTGCTGTAAGGGTGCGGGTAGAACACCGTGCTCAGTAGCGAGTAGTCGGAGATCATCACCAGCGCCGCCTGATGCGTTGCGCGGCCGTCGGGTAGCGGGCCCACAGCGCGGAACCAGGATCGCCCGAGCGGCGGCTGCTCCTCTGCGAGGTACTCTGTCACACGCTGCCGATCGATCTGATACAGCTCGATCAGATTGGGGTCACCCGGCTTGGCAGTGAATCCCCGAAAGCCTGATAGGTCTTCCGCTTCAGAGTGAGGCGCCCGCACCTCCGGCATGGTTAGGCAGTGGCTCACCCCTTCTTCTTCACAGTGGTAGCTAATTGAAGTATTAAAAATGGCCTCGCCGTTTTGGCGCGCCACCACACGGCGGGTAGAAAACGATCGCCCGTCCCGGATGGGGTCGACTTCAAAATCAATCGGTATCGAGGGATCCCCGGCACGGAGGAAGTAGGCGTGGAGGCTGTGGGCATTGAGTTCAAGCCCCACGGTCTGGTTAGCGGCCATCAAACACTGGGCGACGACCTGCCCCCCAAAGATCCGCTGCTGGGGCATCAGACTGTCGCCCACAAAGGCGAATGCATCGGTTTGGCGCGGCGCGATGTGCTCGAGCACTTCGGTAAAGCAGGTCACGGAAAATCCTTACTACGCGGTTTTGGGCAGAGAGAGCCCGGAGAAAAAGACGGCAAAGTAATCACCCGCACTCTGGTCGAGATCATCAATGGGTTGCCACGCGTCGAGATCCATTGACGCATTCAGCGCCCCTGTCAGCAGTTGGATCACGATCCCCGGGGGAATATCCCGGAACTGACGCGCCTCAGCAGCCTGCGCCACGTAGTTTTCCAGCGTGGCGTGAACTGAAGTCAATCGTCCGAGCAGGCGCTGACGCACCTCGGGTGGCAGGGCGGTGATGGCGTTGAAGTGCACCAGCGGGCCCTGATCAGAATTTTGCAGTACGAAGATATGCCGACAGGCTGCCTCGAGCTTTGCGGCAGGGGGGGTTTCCAGTTGCTCGATGCGCGCAACGGCCTGCTCCAGCTGATCCAGCGTGTAGTCAAAACACTGGGTCAGCAGCGCTTCTTTATTGGCAAAGTGATAATAGAAAGCGCCTTTGGAAACCTGCAGTTGCTCAGCGATTTCATCTAGGGACGTCCCGCTAAAGCCTTTTTGGTTAAAGCAGCGGGTGCCAGCCTTCAGAAACGCTTCCTGCTTGAGCCGGTTTTGTGCTTCGCGATCAAAAGCTTCATCCTCAGCAGGGAGTGGCGGTATCGTCACCGTGTCGCTGCCCTCCGCCCGCTCGGGCGATGCCAGGAGCCCGTGGGTGAGCAGATCGCGCAATACGTTCCCGACACCGCGCGCCTGTTCGCGGGGCATTTCATAGAGCCAATAAAACGACCAGTCCAGTGCACCCACGATGGCGCGAATGGTCACCACGGGGTTGCATGGCCGGATCTGACCCGCCTCGATGCCCCGGTTCAGTAGATCAATCAGCCGTCTTAACAGGCGGCGATACTCCTCCTCGAGTACCTCGCGATGCTCCGCTTTGAGCGAGGCTACCTCGAGAGGCGCGGCATAAAAATCGCCCTCGCCATCGAGGGAACGCAGGGTGGTATTGATCTGGCTCTCCAGAAACGCCATCAAACATTTGGTGGCGTCTTCATGAGCCGCCTCGGCCCGGTCGAGTTGATCGTGGGCTTGCCGCATATTGGCGTCGTAGCACTGGTAGATCAGATCTTCTTTGGTCGCGACGTAGTAGTACAGGCTGGTTTTGGTGAGGCCCAGTCGGCTGGCCACATCGGCCAGGGTAGTGGAACGTGCCCCCTTAGTGTTGAACAGTTTCGCCGCACAGGACAGCACGGCCGCGCGCTTGGTCTCGCGTTGCAGGCCACGACTGAAGGGAGAGCGATTTGTGGGGGTAGAGGTGTCCAAAATATCCTTGAGTAACGCAGGTCCCGGACGGGCCATTCTCAAAATTCGATAATTTGAACTTTAAGTATTTTTACTGACCCTGTCCATGTGAATGCTCAATGCTTCCTGGAAGAACAGGCCGAAAATCCTGTGATTTCGGGATCTGTAACGGAGAGCGCGTTGTCCTTTCGCTGGGCCTCATCGATGGTCTATGCCACACTCCGCAACCCGATTTTGCCCCGACAAGGCGGTTTCGTGACCGACACGATTTCTTTTTCAGAAGAGCAGGGTATCGCCACGCTGACCTTCGATAATCCATCGCGACGTAACGCTTTGGGTGCGGCGGAGCTCGATGCGATCGAGGGTGCGCTGGCCTCTCTGTCAGCTGACACAAGAGTGTTGCTCATTACTTCCTCGGACGACCGCATTTTCTGCGCGGGGGCAGATCTAAATCAGATTCTCGATGGCACCTTGGATGGGGAGCGATTTCAAAGCGTGACCAACCAGATTGCTGCACTGCCAATACCCACGATCGCGGTCCTGACGGGCAATGTCTTTGGCGGCGGCGCGGAGTTGGCATTGAGCTGTGATTTTCGACTCGCTCGGGAGGGCATCGTATTGCGCATTCCCGCAGCCGCGATCGGGCTTTGCTATCCCATTGAGGGCATTGAGCGCCTCACTCGGCGCTTGGGCCCGGTACTGGCGCGCAGGATGCTGGTAGCGGCTGAGACCTTCAGTGCTGAGCAGATGCTCTCTTTAAATATGGTGAATGCAGTGCATTCCGCAGACGCGTTACGGGCGGAGGCTGAGGAGTATGCGCAATCGCTATTGGCGCTGGCGCCGATGGCTGTAACCAGCATGCTGGAGATTATCGGGCAGCTCGAAGCAGGTGAGCTGGATAAAGATCATGCGCGGGCACTGGCCGAGGCCTGCAGCGACTCCGAAGATGTGCAGGAAGGTATTACGGCTCAGCGAGAGAAGCGCGCGCCGCGCTTCAATAATCGGTGATCCAGATGCCATTGCGGCGACTATGCTAGGGTTTAAGAAGATTCAGGCGTTCCGATTTTTATGTCCATAGCTCAGGAAAAACTCGAGCAGATCCGTGCTCAGGTACAGTCGCACCTTGATGGCCGACAGTCGACCGAGCTGGCCGCGGCGAGAAAGGCCGAGCTCGAGTCGACGATTCGCGGACATCTAAAGGCCCACAATGGGGTGATTGTGGCGCACTACTACACGGCGCCCGAGATTCAGGCGCTGGCTGAGGCAACCGGTGGCTGTGTATCCGACTCCCTGGAGATGGCGCGTTTTGGGAGAGATCATCCGGCGGAGACCCTGATTGTCGCGGGTGTGCGCTTCATGGGGGAGACGGCCAAAATCCTGACGCCGGGCAAGCGGGTGCTCATGCCGACGCTGGAGGCCACCTGTTCCCTCGATGAGGGCTGCCCGATCGACGAGTTTTCCGCATTTTGTGACGCGCACCCTGACCGCGAGGTGGTGGTCTACGCCAACACCTCAGCGGCGGTCAAAGCCCGAGCGGATTGGGTGGTGACGTCGAGCATTGCGCTGGATGTTGCAGAGCATCTCGCCGAGCAGGACAAGGCCATCATCTGGGCCCCGGATCGACACCTCGGAGACTACGTGCAGCGCGAGTCGGGGGCCGACGTGTTGTTGTGGGATGGCGCCTGCATCGTGCACGAGGAATTCAAAGCCCGAGGTATCCGTGATCTCAAGCAGGTCCATCCTGATGCCGCGGTACTGGTGCACCCCGAATCGCCGGCCGCTGTGATTGAGCTGGCTGATCACGTTGGGTCGACCACGCAAATCATCCGCGCCGCCTGCGAGATGCCGCAGCAGACATTCATTGTGGCGACGGATCAGGGGATCTTTTACAAGCTCCAGCAGGCGGCTCCCGACAAGACCTTCATCATTGCACCCACGGCGGGGCAGGGGGCCACCTGCCGTAGCTGCGCCAATTGCCCCTGGATGGCGATGAATGATCTGGAAGCCATGGCGGCGGTATTTGACCGTGGCGATAACGAAATCGAGGTGCCGGAGGCAGTGGTGGCGCAGGCGATGAAACCGCTGGAGCGCATGCTGGCCTTCGCCGAGAGCCTCAAGTCCTAGGGCTTACGCCCAGGCCTCAGCCGCGGTCCATTTCAGCGCGCATATCCTGAATGTCTCTGAGCCGCTCGTTGATCAGCGATGAGGTGGTGAAGTCATTGCCGACCAGATTTGCCGCATAGCCGAGCTGTCGCTCGGCGGCGTCTAGTGCGTTGACCAAAATAAAGTACTCGGCCCGGGAGCGGTGGAGCCCCACGATATTGCCGGCCAGTCCCTGAACCTCCGCCAGCAGGTACCACAGCCCCGGATCATTGCTCACCCGGCGCGACTGCTCGATGAGCACCGCCTCGGCCAGATGGGGAGACCCGGCCTGATGTAGCGCATTGGCATAGGACATGGTCAGCGGGTGATTCCCGGGTGAGAGTTCAAGGCGGCGCTCCAGCGTCGCCACTGCCCGGCTCGTATTGCCCCGGGCGAGATCGATGTCGGCATCTGCAATCACGTACTCAATGCGATCACTGTTGCCCGACCAGATACTATCGAGCGCCAGTGCCGCCTCGTCGGCACGGCCCGCAGCCGTGAGCGCCAGCACTAAGCCATAGGTGGTGGCCTCCTGAGACAGCGACTCGCCCTCCGAGGCGGAGCGGAAGCTTGCCACCGCCTCCTCAGGGGTTTGCGCAGCCTGAACCGCAACCCGGGCGCGCATCAGTTGGTAGTCGAGGCTGACCGCTCGAATGCGTTTCGGATACTGCATCGCGCGGGCGCGGGTGTCGGAGATGCGCTTTTCAGAGAGCGGGTGAGTTCGGAGAAATTCGGGGATACGATTGCCCTGACTGTAGCGGGTGGCGGCATACATGCGTTCGAACATCTGCGGCGCCGCGTAGGGATCCATGCCTGCGTTGTAAAGCGTGCGCAGCCCCACCCGGTCTGCTTCCGCTTCATTGGCGCGGCTATAACGGAGTTGCGCGTCCTGGGCGAGTCCCTGTGCGGTGGTCATGGCAGCCAGACCCGCGTCGGTGCCAACAGTGGCGGCTAATAGAACCCCCGCCAACAGCCCCGCCAACTGCATCGGACCCTGTTCCTGTGCGAGCTCCATACGACGAGAAAAGTGGCGTTGGCTAAGATGCGCGATTTCGTGCGCCATGACCGTCGCGAACTCGTCCTCGGTCTGGGCGTACTGGAACAAGCCGCTGTGTACACCGATCACGCCGCCCGGCACTGCGAAGGCGTTGATGGTCGGGTTGTCGACGATCACCAGATCGATGCGGCGGTCTTGAAGTTCACTGTGCTGCACCAGCTCGAAAACCAGACTCTCCAAATAGCTGTGCATGAGCGGATCGTTGAGTAGCGGCGCCTGCCCCCGGAAGCTCCGCAGCCACATGCGACCTAATTGATATTCGTAGTCTGCGGAGAACAAACTGGTGCTGGACTCGCCCAGATTGGGGATCTTGAGATCCTCGGTCACGGCCCGGCTGCTCTGCGACAGCAGTACTCCGCAGATCAGGATTATGCGGATCAGGCTTGAAACGACCCGGTACAACTGGGTGGGGAGGCGGTGGAGCATGGTTGCACTCTAGCTTACTTGGGCTGTCGCCGGGAGCTTAAGGGGAGTGTGAAAATTCGCGCCGAAACCCGCCCTGCGGTAATAAGCGATATACTCCCCGCCCCCTGATGATCGGGTCCCTGTCCATGTCCAATCACCCCCCTCCCGCCGAGTCGGTCGACGCGCGGGGGAAGCGATGCCCCATGCCGCTGTTGCTGGCCAAGCGTGCTCTCAGTGCACTGCCTTCCGGTGCGGTGTTGGAGGTGTTATCTAACGATGCTGGCTCGGAACGGGACTTCGAGAGTTTTGCGCGGTTGGCGGGTCATGTCGTG
>CAXEVD010000024.1:0-10786 GCA_963999395.1 uncultured Halieaceae bacterium | reverse complement strand
TGCGATCGATCAGCCGGTGCTCAATGAAGTGCTGCATGGTCTCTTCGGCGAGCTCGCGCAGCTCGGTGCGGTCGCTGCCATAAAAGCGTGCCTCGATTTTGCTCGCGGTGCTGCTCGTGAACTCGAGCCGCCGCACCATGTGATGGATCTCTGGGAATTCGGCTGCAATCAGTCCACCGGTTTGCGCCATCAGGCCCGTCACTGACTCGACGTCATCGACATTCACCACCAGTTGCGCGTAGGCGGGGTCGGGTCGCTCCGGTAGCAGAATCATGGTGAAACGAATGGGGCCTCGGCCTGCCCAGGTTGAGACTTTGGTCACGCCTTCAAGACTGAGCAGTCGCTTGCGCACACGATCCGCCATGCGATCGCTGGCGTGGATATCCGTGCCCTGGGTTTGGTAGAGATCCACAAAGAAGAGCGGCGTGCTGGTTGCCGGAAAAAATCCCTGCTTCAGCTGTGTGAAGCCCACGATGCTCGACAACATGACGGCCAGCAGGATAAGCGTGGTCAAACCTCGCCGGGCAATACCCCACGCCATTAGTTTGCGGTATCCCGCGAAAACCGGTCCGGCGTAAAGGCGGCTCTCGAGCACAGCTTCGGGTACAGAGGTGAGTAGCGCCATCCCGATGGAGGGCACCAGCGTAATTGCAAGTATCCAACTTAACAGCAGCGATATGCCGCAAACCGTGAACAGCGACCCCAGAAACTGACCCGTTGAGTCATTTGAAAGGCCAATGGGGGCAAAGGCGGCAATCCCAATGACCGTGGCCGCTAGCAAGGGGAAGCGCGTGGTCGCCACCGCCGCGATAGCCGACTCCCGGGGGCTGAAACCCTGTTTGATCCGGGTAATCATGCCCTCGGTCACGACAATGGCGTTGTCGACCAGCATGCCCATCGCGATCATCATCGCGCCCAGTGAAATCCGTTGCAGCTCAATCCCCGCAGTGGCCATCACGCCGATCGTGCCGGTCACCGTTAGTAATAGCACTGCCCCCACCATGACGCCGGCGCGCCAACCCATAAACAGACACAGTGCGGCGATGACCGTGGTGATGGAGGCTGTGAGGTTCAGCAGAAATTGACCGATGGATAGGTCGACCAGGCGATGCTGCTCAAAAAGCGGAATCATCTCGATGCCGACGGGGAGAAGTTGCTGCAGTTCAAGCAGTCGCGCTTCCACCACTTTGCCTACCCGGACCACGTTCTGGGTTTCGTTGATGGCAATCCCGAGGGCGAAAATACGTTGGCCCTCGTGCCGCACGATCAGTGAGGGCAGACTGGTCTCCTCGCGGGACACGCTGGCTAAGTCGCCGAGGCGAATCATCGATGTCTCCCCGGGCAGGGCAATCAGCAGCTCTTCGAGCACCGCCTCACTCCGCTCCAGTGGAATATCGATGCGCATCCGCTGACCACCCGACTCCATCATAGAGGCGGGGAAGAGCTCCGAGGCGCTGTTGATGGCCTCGACGATGCGATAAAAGGGCACGCCCAGCTGCCGCAGCTGCGCGTAATCGAAATCGATCTGGACCTGCTCCTCCGGCACGCCCTCGACCCGCACCTTAGCCACGTGCTCGACGCGTTTGATTTCTGTTTCTAATAGGCGGGCGGCATCACGGATGGTGGCGATGTCGTAGCCGTCGGGGACGGTGAATCCATACAGCAAGCCATACACGTCGCTGAAATCATCCTCGACCCAGGGAGGGTGGGCGCCGGCGGGTAACTGCATGGCCGCCTCGGCGACCCGGCGGCGTAGCTCATCCCAGATCTGGCCCGTATCGCTGGCTGATACCGAGTGATTGAGCTCAATCTCGATCTCTGAGCGCCCGGGAAGAGACCTCGATACAACATTTTCAATCCAGGGCAGCTCCTGGATAGAGCGCTCCAGCACCTCGGTCACTTCCTGTTCGACATCGAGCGTTGAGGCGCCTGGGTACTCTGTGAACACATAAGCGATCTTGATCGGGTAGGGCGGATCTTCGAGCTGCGCAATGCGCTGCCCGCCTGCCAACCCACCGACCAGGCAGGTGAGCACGATGACCCACACATACAGTGGGTTCGCGAGCGCAAATTCAGTGAGCGATGACCGCGACATCAATTAGCCGTCCCCGAGGGGCCGCACCTGCATACCGTCGTAAAGCCACGCTCCCCCCGCAGCAACCACCTGTTCGCCGATTTCCAGCCCTGCGAGCACCGGTACCTGCTTGCGATTGGGCACCCCCACTTCGATGGATCGCTTGGTCACCCGCCAGGTGTCGCGCTCAACCGTCCAGACAAAGAGGTTGCCTGCGGCGTCACTCTGCACCGCACTGAGGGGCAGTTGGATGATGGCGTCATCGGGCGTGGCCATAGACAGCAAGACGGTGGTGGTCATCCCCGGCAGCACGGGCCAGGGTGGGGTCTCGGTCAACGAAAATCGCACGTCGTAGGTTTGGGTGTCCCGGCTCGCTTCGGCCTCGTAATCGAGCCACTGCGCCTCGAATAGCCGCTCTGGATCGGCGGTGAAGCGCACCGCAGCTTTGCTCAAAGTTGCCGGATTCAGCCGCGCCATCAGTTGCTCGGGCACGCCGATCACGACCTCGATTCGCTCAACCGGCGCCAAGCGAATCACCGGCGAGAGTCTGGCGACGGGAGAGAAATTCTCGGCCAGACGTTTGGTCAGCTGTCCTTCAAACGGTGCGCGCAATACCGTGTCATCGAGATCTTTTTGCGCCGTTTCCACTGCAAAGCCCGTCAGTTTGGCGCGCGCCACAGCCTCATCGAGCTCTGCCTGTGACACGGTGCCAGAGGTCTTGAGGGATTCGACGCGCGATAAGATTTTTTCGGCCAGCTCATGATCAGCCCGGGCGCTTTCCAGCGCGAGCTCGAATCGCTCGGGGTCTAACTGCGCAATCACATCGCCAGCCTGTACCAATGCCCCCTCCGGTAGGGGTAACTGTTGTAGCGTGCCGTCGATTTCAAAGCCCAGCTCGACCGTGTGTGCCGGTGCCACTTTGCCCACAAACTGGCTGGGCGCCGAGTGGTCTCCAGCCCCTACTGTGATCAAGCGAGCGGCACGTACCGCAGGGCCGGTTTCGACAATGGAGTCGGCCCCGCAGCTAGACAGCCCGGCTATCACCCAGAGTGTTGCGAATACACGTCTCAGCATGGCGCCAGCTCCTCTGTCAGCGCCTTAAGGTGTCGGCGAATCTCGTTGCGCTCGGCGGTGCTGAGTGAGAGCAGGCCCAGCAGCTCCAGAAATTGGAGCCCCTGTGAGGCGAGAAAAATGGTGCGTGCCGACGTCGCTGTGGTCTCAGCCTTGCCCAACTGTGCGAACACGGCTTCAACGTGGTGCTGGGCTGGCGCGATGAGCTCCAGGTTCTCGGCCGAGGCCGCAATCAGCCCCTGCGCCATGATCCGCTCATCCTTGGGGAGGTCGAAATCGGCATCGATCAGACTATTGAGCAGCGTCGCGTCACTGACACCCTTTGCCGAGCCTGAGCCCTCGATTAATCCCGCACGATTTTCCAGCAGCTGGTTCAGCAGTCCCTGTAGCAGCGCATCTTTGGAGGGGTAGTGATACAGCAATCCCCCCTTCGAGAGGTCAGCCTCAGCTGCCACTTTCTCCAGCGTCAGGTGCCCCGCACCGTCGCGCTCAATCACTTTGGCCGCGGCAACGCGAATGCGCGCGCGGGTCTGTTCCGATTTCATGCTGCACCATTTATAAACCGTCCAGACGGTATAGTAATGCAATCCCGGCGCGGTGTCACAGGCCCGCAAAACGCCCGGAGTTTGCCGGTGGGGAGGTCTGTGCGTACCCTGCAGTCATGGTGACCACACCTCTCATCACATGACTGTTTTCTCCCCCAGATGACGGCTGATCTGCTGCTGACGATCCTGAGCTGTATTGGCTTTATGGGGCTGGTGGCATTCGTCTCCTGGCGGCAAACCCGTGGCCGGGTTGATACCGGTGCCGGCTATTTCCTCGCCGGGCGGGGTTTGGGCGCCACTTTTATTGCCGGCTCGCTACTGCTCACGAACCTCTCTGCGGAACAGCTCATTGGCCTCAATGGGTCAGCCTATGGCTACAACCTGAGCAGCATGGGTTGGGAGGTGACCGCCGCGGTTGCCACAGTGCTGATGGCGTTTTTCTTTTTGCCCAAGTACCTCGCCGGGGCCTTCACGACCTTGCCTGAGTTTCTCAGTGCACGCTTTGACGAGGGCGTGCGCCGCATGACGGTGGTGCTCTTTATGCTGGGCTATGGCTTGGTGACGATTCCCAGCGTGCTGTACTCGGGCTCGATCGCGGTACTCAAACTCTTTGATTTGCCTGAACTCCTGCAACTGGATTACGGCACGTCGCTGGTACTGACCATTATGGTCATCGGCGCTTTGGGGGCGTCCTACGCCATCCTCGGCGGCCTGCGGGCGGTGGCGGTCTCCGACACCCTCAACGGCGTTGGCTTGCTGATCGTAGGTGTGGCGGTGCCCTGGCTGGGGTTGCGGGCCCTCGGAGAAGGGAGTGTGGGTGCTGGCCTCAACATGGTGCTGACCACCGAGACCCAGAAGCTCAACGCCATCGGCGGGCCAACCGATCCGACGCCCTTTGCCACGCTATTCACCGGCATGGTGTTTGCCAATCTCTTCTACTGGTGCACCAATCAATACGTGATTCAACGCACCCTCGCCGCGCGCAGCCTGGCCGAAGGGCAAAAGGGCGTGCTGCTATCCGGCTTTTTCAAGGTGCTGGTGCCCCTGCTCATGATGATCCCGGGCGTCGTCGCGTACCACATTTACGGGCCCGAGCTGCAATCGATCGATCTCGCCTACCCCCAACTGGTGCACGATGTGCTCCCGGTGTATGCCACGGGGTTTTTCCTCGCCGTACTGTTGGGCGCCGTGCTGAGTTCCTTCAACTCGCTCATCAATAGCGCGTCGACGCTGTTCTGTATTGATGTGTATCAGCCCCTCGTTGGCAGGGCGGTCTCTGATACGGAAATGGTGAGGGTGGCCAAGCGGGTTGGGCTGGTGATGACCGGTTTCTCGTTATTGGTCGCACCGCTTTTGCAGTTTGCTGCCGAGGGGCTCTGGCAGGTTATTCGGATTTTCACGGGCTTCTACAGCATTCCGATGATCGCGATTGTGATCATCGGGCTCTTCACCCGACAGGTCCCCGCGGTGGCGGCCAAGGTGGTGATCGTCTTCCATATCGTTGCCTATGGCGCTTTCCAGTTTGTGCTCAAGGACCTGCTACCCGTGCACTTTTTGCATCTTTACGCGATCCTGTTTGTGGTGGAGGTGGCGATGATGCTCGCGATCGGTGTGTGGCACCCGCGGAAAGAGGAGACAGCCATAAGACAGACTGCAGAAGTGGACCTGACCCCTTGGGCCTATGCGCCACCCTGCGCGGTGACGTTGCTGTCCTGCGTGGTGGCGCTCTATGTGGTGTTCTCGCCCATCGGTCTGGTGGGTGTAGGCTCGAATCTCTTTGCGCCCGCTTTGCTGGGTCTGCTCGCGCTGAATGTGCTGTTCTGGTTCGGTTGGCACCGGCGACTTACCGCCGGTTCGGGAGCTCACGCATGACGAAGTTCTCATCGCCGCTCGAAGGTAGTGCCGCAGAGCGCGCCGCCGCGGTCACGCCAGATAACCCTTACCAGTCGAGTGGGCGCAAACCCCGGCTGCTGATCGTGGGGGCGGGCATGATGGGGCGGGAGCACATACGCGTGTCGCAATTACTCGGTTGGGCAGACGTGCAGGGCATTGTCGATCCTGACGGGGGCAGCCTCGAGTGGGCCTGCACGGACTGGCGCTTGCTCACCGACGCGCCGCTCACGATCTATCGCGACCTGAGTGAGGCCTGCCTGGATGAGGCGGTGGACGCGACTGTGATCGCGACGCCCAACCACACCCACCGGGATGTCCTGCACGCCGTTGCCGCATCCCGCAAACCCGTGTTGCTGGAGAAACCGATGGCCACGACCCTGGCTGACGCCATGGACATCGTGAACCTCGCGCGGGATTACCCCGCGGTTATCCAGCTGGGGATGCAGTATCGCTTCAAGGCGCAATATGTGGACGCGCTGCAGGTGGTGGCCGCAGAGTGCGCGCTCGGGCTGGTGAAGACCGTTGCCATGTCTGAGTATCGGCCACCCTTTTTGGACAAGGTGGATCAGTGGAATAAGTTCAACCGCAACAGCGGCGGCACCCTGGTCGAAAAATGCTGCCACTACTTTGATCTTATCAACGTCGTTGCGCAGTCACGACCAAGGCAGGTGTATGCCAGCGGTGGCCGGGCGGTGAACTTTCTGGATTTTGAGTGGCAGGGTGAACCATCTGACATCGATGACCACGCCATGGTAATCATCGACTACGACAATGGCATGCGCGCCAGCTTTACGCTCAACATGTTCTGTCAGGAGCTCTATGAAGAATTGGTGGTGGTGGGCGAGCACGGCCGTTTGGTGGCCAGTGAGCAGGCCAGCTTCCACCCCGATACGCCCGCAAAGGCTGAGCTACTGGTGGAGGTGCCAGACCATCCCGCTTACCTGGGTGTGTCGGTTGGCTATCCCGACTGGATCGAGGCCAGCGGCCACTATGGCGCCACTTTTTTTGAGCATATCGCCTTTAATTTACAGCTGGCGGGGCAGGCGGTGAACGCGGCCACGCCCGAGCAGGCACTGTGGTCGCTGATTGTGGCTAGCGCTGCCCAGCACTCGATGCAGACTGGGCGCGAAGTCGACGTCGGCGCGTTCTGTGAAGCAGAGGGCATCGGCGATTTTTACGAAGGACGCTAACGGATCCCTGCCAAACCTATGGGCGAAAGCCATGGGAGAGGAGCGTAAGGAGCAGGTTGGCGGATCCTTATACTGCGGTAATGATGTGACCCGATGCTGGGGTCGAAAGGAGAGACGACAGTGAGTGCAACGATTTCGGTTGGTTGCGGCGAGATGCCTGCCATTGGGCTCGGTCTTTGGAAGATTTCGAGAGCGGACACCGCGGAGATGGTCCGCTCAGCTATTGCTGAGGGCTACCGCCATCTCGACAGCGCGGCGGACTATGGCAATGAAGCTGAGGTAGGCGAGGGGTTACAGGCGGCACTGTCTGAAGGCCTCGTCACCCGCGAAGAACTTTGGGTCACGTCAAAGCTCTGGAATACTTATCACCGCCCCGAGCATGTTCGCGCAGCCTGCGAGCGCACTTTGAAAGATCTGCGCTTGAGTGAGCTGGACCTATATCTCATTCACTTTCCCATTGCGCTCCAATACGTCCACTTTGACACCCGCTACCCCCCGGAGTGGATCGCCGACCCGGATGCCGAGAATCCTGTGATGGTGCCCGACCCGGTGCCGCTCTCTGAGACCTGGGGCGCGATGGAGGAGCTGGTGCGCGCGGGTCTGGTCAAGGAGATCGGTGTGTGTAACTACAACTCTGGGCTACTCCATGACCTGATGGCGTACTCGCAGATCAAGCCGGCCATGCTACAAATCGAGTCGCATCCTTACCTGACCCAAGAGCGACTGTTGCGCGCCTCATCGCAGTACGACGTGGCGGTGACTGCCTTCTCACCGCTAGGCGCGCTGTCTTATGTAGAGCTCAATATGGCTGAGGCGGGAGAGTCTGTGCTCGAGCAAGCGGCGGTGAAAGAGGCCGCCGCGCGTGTGGGGCGGACGCCTGCGCAGGTGGTCTTGCGTTGGGGCATCCAGCGGGGCACGGCGGTCATCCCGAAAACCAGCCGGATGGAGCGGCTTAGTGAGAACCAGCAGCTCTTCGATTTTGAGTTGAATGAAGCAGAGATGACGGCGATCTCTGACCTAAACCGCAACCGACGCTTTAATGATCCAGGCCATTTCTGTGAGGAAGCCTTTGGCACCTTTTTCCCCATCTATGACTGAAATGCCGACAAAGCTCACAGGCAGGGACGAGGACGGAAGCGCGGACATGGGCGTAGGCGCCAGCAGCAATGGCAGTGTGATGGCCGTCGATACGGTTACACATCCTGCGGCGCCTCGAGATGGCTCGGCATCATGATGTTTGAGCCGCAGGCTGTTGCCGGCCAGCAGCACCACGGCGATTCGGTATTCCCGCTGGTATTGGTCGCTGAAGGACCGATGTCGCAGCAGGATTTTCGCGAGCAGTTGGTGACGCTCATGGAGCAACTCGCCACCCACGGCGCTATCCTGTTTCGTAGCTGTGGGGTCACGGATGCGCAGGCCTTCGATGACTTTGTCGCCGGTTTTGGCCTCCCGAATTTTGCCTACGACGAATCGCTGTCGAACGCGGTGCGGCATAACCGCACGCCGCAGGTCTTTACCGCCAACGAGGCGCCGCAGAATGTCGAGATTTTTCTGCACCACGAGATGGCGCAGACCCCGTATTTTCCGAGTCACCTGTTTTTCTTCTGTGAGCAGGCCGCTGCAGCGGGTGGCGCTACGCCGCTGTGCCGCTCTGATGTGCTACTTGAAAAACTGACCCAGCACTTACCCGAGTTCGTGGGCCTTTGCAGAGCGCAGGGCGCGCGCTATTCCCTCACCATGCCCGCCGAGGCCGACGCCACCTCGGGGCAGGGCAGAAGTTGGCGCCAGACCTTGAATGTCGATACGAAAGAGGCGGCCGAGGCCAGGCTAGAAGCCCTCGAGTATGACTGGCAGTGGTTACCTGATGATGCGATCCGCACCACCACGCCAGCCCTGTCGCTCATCCGCCACGCGCCTTCCGGTAATGAGGTCTTCTTTAACCAGCTCATCGCTGCGTTTTGTGGCTGGCAGGATCAGCGCAACGAGGGCACCCGCTCGGTGACCTATGGCGATGGCTCAGCCTTTGATGATGCGGATGTGCAAGCAGCTGTCGAGATTGCCTACGACCTCGTGTTCGATCTCCCCTGGGAGTCCGGCGATGTGGCGTTGATTGATAACTACCGGGTTATGCACGGTCGGCGGCCTTTCTCGGGCCAGCGAAGCGTGCTGGCCTCCCTGTGCCTGGACTCGGCATCTGCTTAACGCTCACAGATTAGTCGCGAGAGTGACGCGCACCTGATGGAGCTCAAAGCGGCAGTGTCGGTCCTCGACTTGCTATAGCGACTCGCTCTCGAAGCTTGAGGGCTAGAAGCACCCGATCCCCGTCATCGGAGTCGATCAAGCACCAACCGGCTCACAAGGGCTGGCCTGTGTATACTCGTCGGCAAGGGCAGTACGCCACAGAATAAAAAGCGCGGCACTTTTGGCTCAACAAATCGATAGAGTGAATTTCGGGCTCACGGTCTCGGTACTGCTGGGCTTGACGCTACCGTTGTTAGTGTTTCCCAGTGAAACCGCTGCTGTCCTCGCGACTATCTATGCCTGGATCGCCAACACCTTTGGTTGGTTTTACATCCTCACCGGCGCCAGCACCTTGGCATTGGTGTTGTACATTGCCTTCAGCCGTTACGGCGCTATTCGCTTAGGGTCAGAGGAGCCGGAGTTCCCAACCGTGAGCTGGGTGGGCATGCTGTTCGCGGCGGGTATTGGCTCGGGTATGCTGTACTGGAGTGCGATTGAGTGGGCCTACTATGTGCAGGCGCCGCCTTTTGGTGCCGAGCCTTTCTCCGATAAAGCCTATGACTGGGCGGCCTCCTATGGGCTACACCACTGGGGCTTTGTCGCCTGGGCCTTCTACAGCCTGCCGACGCTGGCGATTGCCTATCCGTTTTATGTGCGCAAAGCGCCGCAGCTCAAATACAGTAACTCTGCGCAGTACTGGCTGAAGGGCAGGGAAAATTCCTGGCCGGCACGTCTCATGGACACTTTCTTCATGATCGCCCTGATTGGCGGGGCCGGCAGTTCCCTGGGCATCTCGACGCCGTTGATTTCTGCGCTGATTGCGCGGCTCACTGGCATACCCGATGGATTCGCATTGGAGCTGGTCGTGGTGGGCATTTGTGTGGCGCTATTCTCATTGAGCGTGTGGCTGGGCCTGACGCGGGGTATTCGCCGGCTTAGCGACGTGAATCTTCTGATGGCCTTGCTGTTCTTACTTTTTGTGCTGTTTGCCGGTGACACGCTCTTTATCTTAAACATGGCCGTGAATTCGGTAGGGCATCTCCTACAGAACACGCTGGCCATGACCTTCTGGACAGACCCCATCGCCAACACCGGCTTTGTCGGTGACTGGACGGTCTTTTACTGGGCATGGTGGATTGCCTACGCGCCCTTCATTGGCATTTTTGTCACGCGCATCTCCCGAGGCCGCACCCTGCGCGAGGTGGTGTTTGGCATGCTGTGCCTAGGTTCCCTCGGCGTGTGGCTGTTCTTCTTTGTGCTGGGTAACCACTCCTTGGGGTTACAGCTGAGCGGTGAGGTCGACGTGATTGGCGTGATGAATGCTGAAAGCGGCACCGTTGCAATTGTGGCCGGCCTCGATGCGCTGCCCTTGGCTGCCGTCGCGATTGGACTGTTCTGTGTGGTCGCCATCATCTTTGTCGCCACGACGTACGACAGTGCCTCCTATACCTTGGCGGCAACCGCTTCGACCGAACTAGGCGCATCCCAAGACCCCGCGCGCTGGCATCGGGTGTTCTGGGCGATCGCCATCGCTATCTTGCCGATCGGTTTGATGTACGCCGGCGGTGTGCGCGAGGCGCAAACAGCCACACTGGTGGTCTCGCTACCCCTGACGTTCACTTTCTGGCTAACGGGTATTGCCCTTCTGAAATCGTTGCGCGCCGACCACCCTCCGCGATAAAACAGCATCTCTCACAGGCCGCACTGTCCTATGGTTAAGAGCACGGCAGTGCTCGCTCTAAAACGGATAGCGGGCGGTAGCCCGGAATAAG
>CAXEVD010000023.1:0-10944 GCA_963999395.1 uncultured Halieaceae bacterium | reverse complement strand
CGGGAGGAAAAAGACTACGAAGGTGTCTGGGGTCTGACCCCTTCGACGGGTAACGATCAGATTTCATTTGACGCTGGTATGTATATTCCGAACGCTGCGGGCGCTGGAGACCCATTCTTCTACCAAGACGACCTCTCAGAGACCTTCTGGACTGGAAAGCTGCAACTCGACTACACCCCCAATGATGACCTGTTGGTTTACGCAAGCGTAAACCGCGGGGTAAAAGCTGGTAGCTTCAACGCGGCCCTCCTGGGGGCCTATCTCGGTGGTGGAGGTAATGCTGGCGTTCCGTATGACGAGGAGGTGTTGACGTCGTATGAAGTCGGGTTCAAGTCGACTTTGGCGAACGGTGCTGCTAGGTTAAACGGCTCCGCGTATTACTATGATTATTCCGATTATCAGGCATTCTTGTTCGTCGGCGTTGGCGGTAATGTCGTCAACTTGGATGCTGAAACGTACGGAGCCGAAATTGAGCTACAGGCGAGTCCAACTGATCGCTTGGACCTGATAGTTTCAGCATCATATGTCGACGCTCAGGTTGATGATCTTCCACTCCGGAACGGTTCTCCTCTCCCCACGCGGGACGTTACCCCACTTACACTCCAGAGTTTCAAGCCTTTGCAATGGCGCGATATACTGTCCCACTGACTGGTGGTTCTTCAATTGCTATTCAGGGCGACTTGAGCTACTCGGATGAGTTCTACTACAACTTGCGAAACTTTGATGCTGATCTAATGGACAGTTACGTAATGGTGAATGGTTTGATAAGTTGGACCAGTAGTGATCAGTCTTGGGTGGCTTCTTTACTTGTCAACAACATCACGGATGAGCGTGCCGGCATCATGGGTTTCGACCTCGCGACGCTCTGTGGATGTAACGAGGTTGCTTATCGAGCACCCAGAAATTGGGCAGTACAAGTCAGGAAGGAATTCTGACCACTAGTCTTTCTTCACCAGGAAATTAGGGGGCGAGCCAGCCCCCTTTTAACAAGAGCATTTGTTCAGCGGGGAGCCCCGGAACCAGGATATGCTCGGCACCGACTCGCTTTAATTATGTTCCCTTTTTGGCTTCAAATGCGCATCAATTGCCTTTTCCAGCGCGCGCATGCGAACTTTAAGAGGTAGTCTTCCCTGATTTATAGAAATCACTGGCTAAGATTTAGATAGTACCTTGTGCTTTTGCCATGTCCAGTGCGAGGTCTTCAATCATATCTTCCTGACCACCTACCGTTCGACGACGGCCTAGCTCCACCAAAATATCACGGGTAGACAGGTTGTATTTTTTGGCACTGCGTTTGGCGAACAATAGAAACGACGAATACACACCGGCGTAGCCCAGTGTCAGAGCATCACGGTCGACGCGAACCGGGTGATCCATCATGGGGATGATTAAATCCTCGGCGATATCCATCGCCTTAAACGTATCTATGCCTGTTTCGATACCCATACGATCACACACGGCAACAAACACCTCCAGCGGCGTGTTACCCGCACCAGCGCCCAAACCTGCGAGGGATGCGTCAATACGATTCGCGCCCGCCGCAACGGCGGCGACAGAGTTGGCAACACCCATCGCCATATTGTGATGGCCGTGAAAACCCAGCTCTGTTTCGGGTTTGAGCTCAGCACGGGCCAGGGCAATGCGTGAAGTCACGTCGTCGGGCAGCATGTAGCCCGCGGAGTCTGTGATATATACACAGTGGGCACCGAAGTTTTCCATCAATTTTAGCTGCGCGACCAACTCTTCTGCTTCGATCATGTGGGCCATCATTAGGAAGCCCACGGTATCTAAGTTGTCGATGCTTCTTGCCATAGTCAAGTGCTGTTCGGAGACATCGGCTTCAGTACAGTGCGTTGCTATCCGGATGGTTGAAATACCGCAGTCGACCGCCATTCTCATATGGTCAACTGTGCCGATACCCGGAAGCAGTAGCGCCGAGATCTTGGCATTTTTTACCTCTTTACAGACTGCGGTGAGGTATTCCTCATCTTTGGCTGCGGGGAACCCATAGTTTACTGAGGCGCCTCCTAGACCGTCTCCGTGAGTGACTTCTATTATCGGAATACCGGCCTCGTCCATGGCTTTAGAGACTTTTACCATCTCACTTACTGTGATCTGATGACGCTTGGCGTGCATCCCATCGCGGAGACACATGTCGTGGACAGTGATTGTCTTTTTATCTAAGTCCATTAGAGGCTCTCTTGTAATGTAGAGTCGAATTTACCCGGCCATCTCCCAGTGAATAAGTGGCATTTTATCCAGCTCGCGGTAGAAATCTGCCGACCAGTATTTCCTCGGCATACATTTCCGCCGTGCGCAAACCCGCCGCGGTCATGATGTCTAGGTTTCCTGCGTACTTGGGCAAAAAGTCGCCCAAACCCTCAACCTCCATGTAAATTGACACACGCTTACCATCAAAGACTGGACCGTTTTTCAGAGTGTAACCCGGCACATATTTCTGCACCTCTTGAATCATGTTGTACACCGATTTTGTTATGGCTTTTTGATCAGGGTCCTCTTTTGTCAGGCAATGCACCGTATCTCGCATAATTAGAGGGGGCTCGGCGGGATTGATAATAATGATGGCCTTACCAGTATCAGCGCCGCCGCAGACTTCAATACCCTTGGCGGTGGTGCGAGTAAATTCGTCAATATTTTTACGTGTTCCTGGCCCCGCAGACCTTGAGCTGACTGTTGCAACAATTTCGCTGTACATTACTGCTTGTACGCCGCTCACCGCCGCCACTAGCGGAATTGTTGCCTGACCACCGCAAGTCACCATGTTCACATTCATCGCCTTCTGATTGACTGCGTCCACCAAATTAACGGGAGGGACACAAAACGGCCCGATAGCCGCTGGGGTCAGGTCGATCATAACCGCCCCTTGCTCATTGACCTTCTGGCTGTTCTCAGCGTGCACGTAGGCCGAGGTAGCATCGAAGCAAATTTGCACGCCGTCTTCTTGCATGGTGGGTAGCATGCCCTCGACACCCTCGGCGGTGGTCTTTAGTCCCATCTCCGCGGCCCGCACTAAGCCTAAAGATTTGGCATCTACACCCACCATCCAAACTGGCTCAATCAACTCGCTGCGCTGGGCCTTGATCAATAAATCAGTGCCAATGTTACCGGGACCAATAATCGCGGCTTTGATCTTTTTAGTCATGCCTCAATACTCGTCATCCGCTTGAGATGGCCTTACCGTTAGAGTAATTTGTTTGAGCCATCGCACTACACAAATCTACAGCTACAGCTTCCTACACCTTCGATTTCCAGTGACATTTCATCGCCGGCTACCACCGTAATCAGTGGTGCCCAAGAACCTGATAAGATCACTTCACCTGCTTTAAACGGTATCCCATACTCACCTAGGGTATTGGCCAACCAGGCCACTGCGGTTAATGGATTACCTTGGACGGCACTGCCGAAGCCCTCTGATTCAAATCTACCGTTTTTATAAATTTTCATGTACAAACTCGGCAAGTCGAAATCTCTCGGATCGACTTCGTTGTCACTCAATACATAAACACCGCAGGAAGCGTTATCAGCCACAGTATCCTGAATTCTGATTTTCCAATTACTTATGCGCGAATCCACAATTTCAAAACAGGGGATGATGGTCTCTGTGGCGTCCAAGACGTCCGCCTCGGTGACTCCTGGACCTACAAGATCTTTATTAAGGCGAAAAGCCAGTTCTCCCTCTGCCTTGGGCGCGATCAGGTGACCTGCAATAGGAATTTCTGACCCACTGCGATACTCCATGGTATTCGTCAAAAACCCAAAGTCTGGCTGAAATACGCCCAGCATTTCCTGAACCGGCTTGCTGGTCACACCGATTTTCTTGCCGACAATCGTCTCGCCTCTATCTTTTACTCTACGTTGCAGAAACCGCAGGCTAATTTGATAAGCGTCTTCAATTTGGATATCAGGCTCACGATCGGTCAGTGGCGAAAGCGCATATTCACCGCATAGCGCTTCGTAAAGTTCGTCTCCAAGCGCATTAATCTTTTGCTGATCCATCATGATTCTTCAAGTCTCTGGGTCACTGCGTGTCCGTAAGCTTACATAGCTCTGTTGTGATTGCAAAAACGCGCCACCCTTATGTGTCTCTAAGTTGGGCCTTCACTAGACGTTCTTTGATGACAGCCCCAAGCCTCGTCCTCCAAGAGGGCGGATGTCAACAGAGCAAGAGTTTAAAGCCTTAGAATCTGCCGTGCCCGAGGTATGCATGTAAATTCCCAAATCGGCGAAATTTTTTAATCTGCTTGAGCTGGCTTCATTGGGCACTGATTTTTACAACCCGGAAATTTGACAAATTCTTAGTAGCTACGGGTAGGATTGGCGCGCGAGTTGGTTGGGTGCGGCCTGAATTTCAGTTGTAGTCGCAGGGGGGAGCCAAAGAAAGCGCCGTCATATCATGAAAAACAGTGGCTGCGTGGCGTACTCAGCGACCTTAAAAGCTGTTGAAAAGATCGCACGTCATCCATGTCCGCGATTCGAGCAGTGGGCTGAGCGCAGTAGCATTGGTGGTCAGCTATCGATGGTTGAGTATCGGCTGAGTAAGCTCCTCACCGTCGATACAAGCGATCGCCTTCATGGTATCGCCGCACTCCTGACAGGTTGAAAGCGTAATATTTTGGCTAAGGCGGAGGCCCAAAGCCCACCCCGGATAATCGCAACTCATAAATTGGCGTTGTGCTTCGGAGTTTACGGCTGAAGTAAAGTGATTCGCGCTGAAGTTCGCCCAATCAGGCCCGCCTAGAGAGCCTGTGCTTTAGGCTATGCGCAGCACCACCTTCCCCTGAGTGTGGCCTGCCTCGGACTGTAGGTGCGCATCCAGAGCCTCCTCCAATGGGCGGATATGAACCCTTGGCAGAGTAATCTGATCCGATTGATATAAGCCCACGAGGTCCTTCAGCATGTCACCGTCGGGTCTATGATGCAGAAATTCCGCTGTGATATTGCGCTGGGCAATTTCCGCCATTTCGGGCGGTTCGTTATTCATGTAGGCGACACGACCGTTGTCCTTTGTGAGCCTAATTGCTGCTTCAGCAGTGCCGTTGCCCAGCAAGGCCTCAAGCACCAGGTCAACGCCATCGGGTTCATGCTCTCTAATGACCGACTCATAGTCTGCGCTGGTGTAGTCAATGACTACGTCTGCACCGAGCGATTTGACGTAGTCGCTGTTCTTGGCGCTGGTCGTGGTGTAGACCTTGGCCCCCAGATGCTTGGCCATTGGAATAGCGACGCTGCCGACGCCTCCGGCGCCAGCTTGGATAAAGACGGACTGCCCCGCTTGCAGGCGCCCGAATTCACTGAGTGCCTGCCAGGCAGTCAAGCTCACAAGGGGCAAAGCGGCAGCCTGTTCAAAGCTGATTGATGCGGGTTTGTGAGTAATTGAAGCGGCGTCAATCGGGCAGTATTCAGCGTAGCTGCCGTGCTGTATTGACCATGTAAACGCCAGCCCAAGGATTTCATCGCCGACCTGCCAGTCGGTCACCTTTGCGCCGACTTTCACAATCCTGCCGGCCAGATCCCATCCGGGCACAACGGGAAAAGTGCGCGTGATGTACTCCTGTAGCTCACCGCTTCGCAATCGCCGATCGATGGGGTTCACCGAAGTCGCGACCACCTCCACCAGTACCTCATGATCTTGAGGCTCCGGGGTGGGGCGTTCCCCAACCTGAAGAACCTCTGCTGTACCGTGTTGCTCGTAAAATATCGCTTTCATATCGCTTCCTTTAATTTTTAGAGTGAGGTTGGCAAGCGCAGGAGAGTGCTACTCAACCTTTTACCGATTCATGTATCCAATGCAAGTGTGCGCAGGGTCTCGGGTCGCTGAGCGCGCCCGGCCCTGTATTCCTCAAAAATATCCACGTAGTCTTCTGGTCCATACTGGCTAAACAACTCAGCCAAAATATTAGGCATTTTGCGGTAGGGGTTAAGTCCAAGGTCCTTCAAGAGCACGTCAAGGTATTGCTGAAACCGAGTGTTCACCGCGCAAGAGCGTGACGGTTCAAAATTGACGTAGTCACGCTTCCATTGCTGCACTTTTTCCATGCTCTGCTTCATCTCGTCGGATTCGGGCAGGGTCAGGTCGCCCGAGAGCACGGCGGACAGCCACAGCATGCCAATTTCAACTGCCGGTACGTGCATAAAGCCATGATTAAAGCCCGCAAAGGCGATCCGCGGCACTTCCGGGTGAAGCAAGTGCCTGTAAAGCTGAACGCCATCGGACTCACTCTCCAGTAGGGCACGATATTTGCCCGGTAGGAAGGGGAACGTGGGCGAGCCTGAGCCAAGGCTGAGCACAACAAGATCACAGTCAATATTGTTGCCATCCTCAAGCACCACGCCGCTCCTCGTAAATGCCTGTAACTCCCCTTGGTGCGGAAGGAGTCGCTCCTTAGCGATATGTTTCAAATACATCTGGGGTTGCATCGCTGATGCAGAGCGAAAGTCGCTAACGATGTCGTGCTTAGGTGTGAGTGACGCCAAGCGGCGCTTCACCGCTGCGCTCTTGCCGAGCCCCAGTAGGTATTTCTGGAGCCTGACGATGCTCTGAACTAGGCGCCAATTGCCTCGGACGAGGAAGCCTAATTTGCGGTGGATAAAAGCCTCTGTAGCATTGGGCTGTACCCAGCTGGGCATTAAAAAGGTGCCCATGCGACAGAACAGAAGGCGTGAGTAATGGACGCCCAATATACGAAAGGGGACCATCCAGCGTGGCGTCCGGAAGAGGTGGTGTACCTCGCTGGCGTGGTCTACCGCAAAGGCCGCCATATCTAGCGCGCTTTTGCCGAAGCCAGCAACCAGCACTTTTTTTCCGGCAAAAACACTGAGGTCAGTAATCTCCCGCTCGGTGACAATATCCCCTTGGAAGTCGTCTTGGCCGGGAAACTTTGGGGAGCGCTTGCCACTTGAATACTGGCCAATGGAGAGCACGACGAAGTCAAAATCCTGCTGCCCGGTGTCGCCATCGTTCTGATAGTGGAGGCGCCAGCCACCTGCTGTCTCTTCCAGTTTTGTGACTTCGTGGTCTAACTTGACGGGAAGATCGAGCTGATCAATCGCGTCATTGAGGTGCTGTTGCACCTGTGCGCTGGTTGGATGCAAGTCTGGCTTTGGGCTCCAGGGGACATCCATCAGGTGGTATTGATCCCGAGTGTTCTGCAATCTGACGCCCGGATAACCCATGGCCCAGACACCGCCGATCCCGCTGGACTTTTCATAAACCTGAACATCGTGGCCAGTTTTGCGAAGCGACTGTGCCGCTGCAATGCCAGAAATTCCCGCCCCGATGATTGCGATTCGCACTGATAACGCCCCCGTGTAATAGCTCGTTACGATTTCAGCTCATAGTGAGCAGGTTCACGCGAGTCGCTTTTGTTTGCAGCTCGCACTTTACCGCTGTCATTTTGAGCGGCCACTTTTCCATACGCTACCGTATGGAAAATAAATCGGTTGGAACTCCATGTCAACTCTGACCGGAAATCAGAAAAAAATGAGTGCCATAAAGAAAGACGTTTTTTTACCCACTGTTAAAAAGGCCTCGCAATCGGTGGGGTTGTCGCGATAGATCAAGATTCAGAGAATGATAGGCGAGCTATGGCCAAGCAGGCATGACACCGGAATCTTTAAACTGGCGATTCCGGTGTGGATGATGGCGGTGCGCAACGCTCCCTCGAGAGCAGCGGTTTTCGACTAAAGAAGCGTCCCGCCGGCTGCAACAAATTCTGAAGCGTTTACGTAACGGGCTGCGTCACTCGCAAGAAAAGCCACCACCTCGCCAATATCCTCAACCGTGCCAATTTCAGTGAAAGGATTGTTCTTTTGCCAATCTGCCAGTAACTGCTCAGCGCCTTCTGCGGCTGTGAGGTTCCTAAAATTCGGTGTTTCGATTGGGCCTGGGTGAACGGTGTTGCATCTGACATTCGCGTTCGTCTCCAAAAAATGTTGGGCAACACACTTGCTGAACATCGTCATGCCCGCTTTGGCTGAACAGTAGCCCGAGAACATTGCCCAAGCACGATTGGCGTTGGTTGAAGAAATATTGATTATCGAGCCGCCACCATCCGCTTGCAGCATGGTCCCAGTCGCTTTGCAGCCTAGGAATACAGAGTCCATGTTAAGCGCCATAATGTTGCGCCATTCTTCAAAGGTGAGTTGGTCCAAATTACCGAAACCGCCCCCGCCCGCGTTATTAACCAGAATGTCAAGGCGGCCTGGGGTGCTGTTGAGCTCGATAACAAGATTGTTCCAGCTCTCTGGATCAGTCACATCCAACAAAACAAAGCTGGCGTTCTCGCCGAGCTCCGCAGCAAGAGCGCTTCCTTTTTCGTCTTGTACATCCGCAATAACCACGTGAGCACCGCAACCCCAAAGGGTTCGGACAATACCCTCGCCGATTCCATCCGCTCCGCCGGTAACAACGGCGACCTTGTTAGAGAGATCATTATTTGGCATGGGTAGTATGCGCTGTTGCGCTCCTCTTTTAATTGACTGTTTGGCTACGGGATGTCGGAAATCAAGTTAAGCCCTCTGATACTATGGCCGCTCAAAATGCACGTGCTCGCGCAGGCGATTTTGGTCGGGTGGCGTCACTGCTTCGCTGCCTTCCCATACGTATGCGTATGGAAGTTAGGAGGTCTGGCCATTGATGTCAACTCGAGTTATCACAAAGCCCAAGAAATCAGTGATTGATAGACAGTCCAAAGAGTCATGGCTGAATGCTGCGCTGAAAGCGCTGGCTAGCGGCGGGATTGACAAGGTTAGAGTTGAGTCGCTAGCTAAAAATCTAGGCGTTACTAAAGGAAGCTTCTACTGGCACTTCAAAGATCGAGAGCAGTTCTTGGACGAGTTGCTCAATTTTTGGGCTGAGCAGAGCACCCAGACGGTTATCGCCAATCCCGACTATCCGACAGATTCAAGAGCAAGAGTCAGGGCGGTTGCTGAAGATATTGTGCGCCGTGATCTTGGGGGGATGGACCCGCACATTCGGTCGTGGACGCAGTATGACAAGCGAAGAGCGAAGGTCGTAGCAGTGATAGACAAGAAGCGTTTTGAGTTTCTGCAAGACCTCTTCGCGGCGGCGGGGTTTTCAACAAGCGGCGCTAGCCTCCGGGCGCAGTCGCTTTACCGCTACGTTTTAGGGGAGCAGTTTATCTCGGTAAGGGAGTCAAAGAGTCAGCGGCTCCAGAGGATGCAAGCCCACGTTGATTTATTGCTGCAGGCTTAGACGCTGCTTTGGGCGATGGCGCGGTGCTTGCACTGCCACGCTGCCTTACAAAGTGCGAGCATCACGGGTCGTGGCCGCCTCGGGGTTGATCAGGGGCGGGATGTTTTCGCATAAAAAATCCAGCAGAGCGCGTTCTTTCTGGGTGATGACCCGGTGTGGATACTGAGCCCAAATAGCTGCATTACAGCGATATTTGGCAAGCACCTCGACTAACTCACCCCGAGCGATTTGCTCTCGCACGAGGAACTCGGGGGCGAACAGTAACCCGAGGCCGGCGCTTGCGGCATGGACCAGAACTGGCCCATGGTTAGCTTCGATATCTCCAGTTACTGGCAACGCGAGCTGCTTTCCTTTGTCCATGAAGCGCCAGATCTCGTGCCCCTCCCGGAGGGGGCTGTATATCAAGCAGTTGTGTGAGCTCATGATGGAGTGCTGACGGTGGTCGATATTTTTTACGGTAACCGGCTGCCCCTGCACGACTACTCGGGTGTGCAAAACATGAATGGCTGGGTTCAAATCATGCCCACATGGCTGGTGAAGATTGGCACGTGGCCAACATCGGACATGTCAATGTCGCGCATCGCAAAGGTTTGCTGCGTAGTCTCGAATACACCAGCGATATATACGATGCTTGGTTCCGCGTCGCGCCAAAGTATTGGGACCGCAATTTTTTTCCACATGCTGCGGTCGGCGAAAGCTACGTGGCTACATTCCTGCGTAATCTATTCGATAAAATTGCTTTTGAAGTGGCGCTGGAGCTAAAGCCAAAGTGGGGGCATCTGCCGCACTGGACTCTGGCCCATGATCACGCGATGAAAGTGCAGTGGGATCTCTTTTTGAATTATCGGTACAAAGATGAACCTGAGATTCGCCCCAGCTTTGAGCCAATCCCTCCCAATCGTTAAATGGGTAACGCCATCTGCTCCGAAGAAGTGAGCCTAGATATAGTGAGTTCTTCCGAGAGCGCACGGCGCGGCTATTCAGCCAGCCACCGGCTCTTGGTGTCCTGAATAATTTATTACCCACTTCTCTCCGTCTAAGTATGCGGTCAGTTGGCCGGTTGGCGGAGGCCTTTGGCCTCCAGCCGCGGCAGTACTTCTTGTCTAAAATAGGGAAACTCCTTGGCGTAATCTACAAATGCGAGGGTAGTGCCAGCAATGCCCGTCTCGCTCAACTTTTCTAGTAAATCAGCGATAGTGTCCGGCGTGCCGACCAGTGGGAATCCTCCGTGACCTGCTGCCATGCGATCCCGGTAAAGGGCCAGTGCTTCGGGGGTAAAAGATTGCGCATGCATGCCCTGTAATGTCATCAGGTTGTCCACAGCCTCCCAGTCAGCTTGCTCGTCCGCGTACCAGTGCAGGTAGTCATCGGCTTCCTGCTGGGTGGGACGGCAGACCACGGTGCAGAACGTCAGGACATCTACCTTGCGCTTCACGCTTGCAGCTCGCTCGGTGATATCCACGACGGTTGCTTTGGCTTGGTCAAAGTCAAAAACCGGTGTGAACAGAAAATCGGCGTTGCGCATCGCAAAGACTCGGCCCTCTTCTGACCCTGCGGCGTTAATGATTGGCATCTTGGGTTGGATGGGGTGGGGCAGACTGTAGACCCCTTTGCCTTGATAAAAGTCGCCGTTCCAGTCGAAGGCGCTGTCCTCAGTCCACAGCTTTTGGATGTAGTCGAACCATTCCTGAGCCATTGCATAGCGGTCG
>CAXEVD010000022.1:0-11011 GCA_963999395.1 uncultured Halieaceae bacterium | reverse complement strand
GAGAACACGATGGAAGGTAGTGCCGGGACCCATATCCTCGAGTCGCGAGACACAGGCCTTGTGGCGCAGCAGGGACTTCGGCGTCATGATCACAAGCGGCTTGCGGAAATCGCGGCGCAGCTGGCGGCGCAGCACATGGAAGTAGTTGGCCGGCGTGCTGCAGTTCACAACCTGCATATTGTCCTCGGCGCACAGCTGCAGGTAACGCTCGAGGCGTGCCGAGCTGTGCTCGGGTCCCTGGCCCTCATAGCCGTGCGGCAGCAGCAGCACGATGTTGGAGGTCTCGTTCCACTTGCTCTCGGAGGAGGCGATAAACTGGTCGATGATCACCTGCGCGCCGTTGGCGAAGTCGCCAAACTGCGCCTCCCAGACCACGAGGCCGCCGGGGGACGTGGTGGCATAGCCATATTCGAAAGCCAGTACCGCTTCTTCGGACAGAAGCGAATCATAGATTCTGAAGGGCGCTTGCTCCGTACTCAGCTCCTGCAGGGGCACATACGTCTGGCCATCTCGTTGATTGTGAAGCACCGCATGTCGATGGCTGAAGGTGCCGCGCCCGACGTCCTGGCCGGTCAGACGGACGGGATGCCCCTCCTCCAATAACGACGCGTAGGCCATTGTCTCCGCAAAACCCCAGTTAACCTCCTGCGCGCCCGCACCCATTTTGAGCCGATCGTCCATCAGCTTCTTCACGACCCGATGCACAGAGAAAGCTTCAGGTACCGCGTTTGTTTGCTCGGACAGTGCCTTGAGCCGCCCCAACGGCACCGTGGTGTCCGCTGCCACGTCCCAGCGATGCCCCAGATAGGGTGACCAATCGACGAACAGCGCCTTGTTGGGCTCGGAGACCAGCGAGCTCACCATCGGCTCATCCCGCTCCAGTGCCTCGCGATAATCTTCAACCCATGCGGCATCCTGTTCGTGTGTGAGCAATCCGTCTGCGATCAAGCGCTGCGCATATAGGTCCCGGGTCGAGGGGTGCAATTTAATTTTGTCGTACATACCGGGCTGGGTGACTGACGGCTCATCAGCCTCATTGTGGCCACGGCGCCGGTAACAGACGAGGTCGATCACCACGTCCTTTTTGAACTGATTGCGGTAGTCCACAGCGAGCTGGGTAACGAACACTACCGCCTCTGGGTCATCACCATTGACGTGGAATATGGGCGCCTGAACCATCTTGGCAATATCGGTGCAGTACTCCGTGGAGCGCGCGTCAGCGGGCTCACTGGTTGTGAAACCGATCTGATTATTAAGCACGATGTGCAGGGTGCCGCCGGTGCGATAAGCTCGTGTTTGGGACATCTGGAACGTTTCCATGACGACTCCCTGACCCGCGAAGGCAGCGTCGCCATGCAGCACGATCGGAACGACTGTTCGCCCGTCGGGATCATCGCGGCGATCCTGTCTTGCCCGCACCGAACCTTCTACAACCGGCGAAACAATCTCCAGATGAGAAGGATTGAAGGCCAGCGCCAGGTGCACTTCGCCTCCCGGCGTCATCACGTTCGATGAAAATCCTTGATGGTATTTCACATCCCCGGAGCCGATGTAGCTGACTTTGCCCTCGAACTCGTCAAACAAATCGACCGGGTTTTTGCCCAGAATGTTGACCAGCACGTTCAGCCGGCCACGGTGCGCCATGCCGATACAGATTTCTTTGGCGCCATACCCCCCGATCCGCTGAATCGCCTCGCTCATCATCGGGATGAGGCTCTCGCCACCTTCTAGACCGAATCGTTTGGTGCCAGGATACTTGGAACCTAGAGAACGCTCCAAACCTTCTGCGCCATTAAGTTGCCGCAAGATATTGAGCCGTTGCTCAGCTGAAAATTCGGGCGCGCTGCGAACTGCCTCCATGCGGCTCATGATCCAGTGCCGCTCCTCGGTATTCACAATGTGCATAAACTCCGCGCCCACTGTGCCGCAATAGGTGGCAGCCAGATCGTCAAGGATGTTCGCCAAGGTGGCCTCGGAGCGACCGAAGTAGACGGTACCCACCTGAAAGGTCGTGTCTAAATCTGCCTCGCTAAGCTCATGAAACGTGAGATCCAGATCAGGAACCGAGGGACGCTGCGCCAGCGCCAACGGGTCGAGCTGTGCCTGCTGGTGCCCCCGCTGCCGGTAAGCCGAGATAAGCTGCACCACCCTGACTTGCTTCCGCTCGTACTCAGTCGCGTGCGAATCCTGTGTGACGGTCGCATCAGTGCGCACTCGCATTTTGGAAATGCGAGCAAAGCGGTCACGCAAAACCGAGTGAGGCACGTCATGCAGCGCATGGGTGTCAGAGGCCACGCGGGGCAATTGATCGAAATAGTCCCGCCATTCCGGCGGGATGGCATTGGGGTCCTGCAGATAGCGCTCGTACAGTGCGTCCAAATACTCGGCGTTTCCGCCCGCAATATGGGATGTTGCCCACTGCGCCAGCATGCCGGGTATAGGCGTCGCCTGTGTCACTGTTGCCCCCTGATTTGTCCGCGGGGCGACAGCTCGTCTCGGCTGCCGTTCACCCCGCTGATGGGGCGTATTGTAGGTTAATTGGTTTTTTCAGGGGTGTGGTAAATTGCAAAAACGTCAGAAATACTGACATTTCCGCCATTTGAAGAGTCAAAAAATAACCCGCGGTTATGAGATTTATAACCAATATCCAATAGATTTCATAGGCTTATTCCAATGAGCTATGCGACTCATCACCAATGCGGGTGGCGCCCAGATCAGGTCGCCCGGTTGAGCAACATGGTGCGGATATGACCAATTGCCTTGGTGGGATTCAGGCCTTTGGGACAAACGTTGACGCAGTTCTGAATACCGTGGCAACGGAACACGCTGAAGGGGTCATCCAGCTTGGCCAGACGGTCTTCGGTCGCGGTATCACGACTGTCGGCGAGGAATCGGTACGCCTGCAGTAAACCGGCAGGACCGACAAAGCGGTCGGGGTTCCACCAGAAGGAGGGACAACTGGTCGAGCAACAGGCACATAGAATGCACTCATACAGGCCATCCAACTGAGCACGCTCCTCCGGAGACTGCAAGCGTTCGATCGCCGGCGCCGGCGTGGGGTTCTGAAGGTAGGGCTGTACTTTCTCGTACTGGGCGTAAAAAAGGCTCATGTCTACGACAAGATCCCGAATCACGGGCAACCCCGGCAGAGGACGAATCACCAGCTTGTCACCTTTGACACTCTCTGAAAGCGGAGTGATACACGCCAGGCCGTTTTTGCCGTTCATGTTGAGACCATCCGACCCGCAGACCCCCTCCCGGCAACTACGACGGTACGTCACGCTGCCATCGTGACCGGCCTTAATGAGCTCCAGTACATCCAGCACCATCAGATCACGACCGCCGGTATCGACAGAAAAATCCTGCATGTACGGGGCTTCGTCGGTCTCGGGGTTATAACGGTATAGACTGACCTGTAACATCTCATATCGCTCCTGAAAAACTCAGTAACTTCTTGCCTTCGGCTGGAAGGTTTCAACGGTTTGCGGCGTGAAGTTGACGCTTCGCTTGGACACCTTCTTACCCTCACTGTGGTAGAGGGAGTGACACAGCCAGTTCTCGTCATCTCTTTCGGTAAAGTCTTCTCGCGCGTGGGCACCGCGACTCTCATCGCGCGCCTCAGCCACCACCGCCGTGGCTTCTGCAGTTTCGAACAGGTTCTGCAACTCAAGGCACTCAATACGCGACGTATTAAACGCGTTGGAGCGGTCGGCGAGTGCGACATTCTCTACGCGCTCTCGCAGGTCAGCCAGCTTGGCGATCCCCTCGCGCATAAACTCACCGGTGCGGAACACGCCAAAGTGGTTCTGCATGATTTCCTGCAACTCATGGCGCAGCGGCGCTACCTGCTCGCCCTGCTCTCGGTCATTCAGTGCCTGCAGCCGGGCGCCGGCAGCTTCAACGTCTGTTTGCGACGCATCCCGCAACTCAATCCCTTCGCGTAGCGACTTCTCTATAAACAGACCCGAGGCGCGACCAAAGACCACGAGATCGAGCAGCGAGTTACCGCCGAGTCGATTTGCACCGTGCACCGAGACACACGCGACTTCGCCACAGGCATACAGACCCGGGATAATTGCGTCGTTGCCCTGCGCATCTACGGTCAGTGCCTGACCGTGTACGTTGGTGGGAATACCACCCATCATGTAGTGGCAGGTGGGAACAACCGGAATGGGTTCTTTGACGGGATCGACGTGAGCAAAGGTGCGGCTCAACTCACAGATCCCCGGGAGCCGGGATTCCAGCACCTCCTCACCGAGGTGATCCAGCTTGAGCTTCACGTGATCGCCGTTAGGGCCACAGCCCCGGCCCTCGAGAATCTCGAGCACCATTGAGCGTGCCACCACGTCTCTACCCGCCAAATCCTTCGCGTTAGGCGCATATCGCTCCATGAAGCGCTCGCCATCCTTATTGATCAGGTAACCGCCCTCACCGCGACAGCCCTCAGTGACCAATGTGCCGGCACCGTAGATTCCGGTCGGGTGGAACTGCCACATCTCCATGTCTTGCGCCGGCACACCTGCGCGGAGCGCCATGCCCATGCCATCACCGGTATTGATGTGGGCATTAGTGGTAGAGGCATAGATCCTGCCGGCACCGCCCGTCGCGAAGACCGTCGCCTTAGATTTCACATAGACGGTCTCACCCGTTTCGATGCAGATGGCGATCACACCCACCACCGCACCATCCTGGTTCTTCACCAGATCAACGGCAAACCACTCATTGAAGAAGACAGTCTCGTTTTTGATGTTGTTTTGATAAAGCGTGTGCAACAGCGCGTGACCTGTGCGGTCGGCTGCCGCGCAAGTACGGGCCGCCTGGCCACCCTCGCCAAAATTTTTCGATTGCCCACCAAAAGGTCGCTGGTAGATGCGCCCCTCCTCGGTACGCGAGAAAGGCAGGCCCATGTGCTCCAGCTCGAAGATCGCCTCGGGACCGACCGAGCACATGTACTCAATAGCGTCTTGATCGCCGATGTAGTCAGAACCTTTAACGGTGTCGTACATGTGCCAGCGCCAGTCGTCCTGAGGGTCAGCACTCGCGATTGCGCAAGTAATACCGCCCTGCGCAGACACGGTGTGTGACCGCGTGGGAAACACCTTAGAGATCACGGCAGTCTTGTAACCGGACTGGGCCAGTTGCAACGCCGCGCGCATGCCAGCACCCCCACCGCCTACAATCACCCCATCAAAAGAAATTGTTCTCATAACTTTCACGTCTACCCCGGGAGCCCCTTCCAGCACCGCTCCCCTCGTTTACAGCTGATCCCAGACGCCTCAGCTCCAAATAATGACAATCACCCAAATGACGTAGCCCACCAATGCGAGCGACGCGCCTAACTCGCAAAGCAACCTGATGGCATTGCCCTTCGGCCCCAGCATGCGTTCGGTCAGGTAATCCGTGAACACGGACCACAAACCAATCCAGCTGTGCGCTGCCAACGAAAGCGCGGCCATCAGGGTGAACACCTTCATCCACGTCTGATCGAACAGCGAACGCCAAGAAGTGTAGTCAACTGAGCCCAGTAACTGGTAGGCGATCACAATAAAATATGCGAGCAACACGAGGGACGTGACGCGCTGAATTAACCAGTCGGACAGCCCTGTTCTGCTAAAGCTCGTGACAGAGGTCACCATATCAGTGCCCCCCAAATCGCTGCGGCAGCCGCCGCCAGCAAGAATACGATGCGCGCACCCACTACACCGCCGCGCATCGTCTCACCAATACCCGCGTCCATAATGAGATGCTTGATGCCAGCGAGCGCGTGGTAGGTCAGTACCGATGCGATCCCCCAACTGATGAGCTTGGCTAACGGCGAGGACAATACTGCCGCCACAGCATTAAAAGAAGCCTCAGAGGCCAGGCTTTGGTCTAGCGCCCACAGCATCAGGAAGCTGGAAAAGAACATCAACACCCCGGTCACGCGGTGGGTGATGGAGGCGTAAGCGGTCACCGGCAGGTCAATGGTGCCAAGGTCCAGATTGACAGGACGCGTGTCTCTTGAAGTTGGTCTCACGTTAAATCTCAGAGTAGTTGCAATTGCGGCGGAGGGTACGGTCGGTGAGCCCATATCATCCGCGGTCGGGAGTATAGGTGGGCTCACAATTGATTACAATTTCAGCGCACCTGTCCCGCGATCCGGCTGACAAGCTGACCCATTGAGCCCGTTTCAAATTGACATGTCAGGCGCTCAGCATTAGTTTGGCACCCTCTCATTTTTAAGCGGTAGTTACCTTCATGTCCGAGAAACACGCCACCCTAAACCTCACCCGCGAGGATGGAACTGAGCAGGCCATTGATCTGAGCGTGCACTCGGGCACTTTGGGCCCCGATGTTGTCGATGTCGGCAAGCTGACCGCCAACGGTTACTTCACCTACGACCCCGGTTTTACCTCCACCGCAGCCTGCGAATCGAAAATCACCTTTATCGATGGTGAGAAAGGCGTGCTGCTCCACCGGGGGTATCCGATCGAGCAGCTGGCGGAGCATTCGGACTACCTCGAAACCTGCTACCTATTGCTCAACGGCGAGTTGCCGACCGCTGAGCAGAAAGAAGAGTTCGTCGGCATCATGACCCGACACACCATGGTGCATGAGCAGATCCGAACCTTCTTCAACGGCTTCCGACGTGATGCGCACCCCATGGCCATCATGTGTGGCGTGGTCGGGGCGCTCTCGGCCTTCTATCACGACTCAACGGACATCTCCGACCCATGGCACCGTGAGGTAGCGGCATTCAGATTGATTGCCAAGATGCCCACGATTGCAGCCATGAGTTACAAGTTCTCCATAGGGCAACCCTTCATATACCCTGATAACAGCCTTGATTACGCGGCTAACTTCCTGCACATGATGTTCGGCAATCCCTGTGAACCAACAAAGGTGTCGCCCACCATAGCCCGCGCCATGGATCGTATCTTCCTGCTCCATGCCGACCACGAGCAGAACGCCTCAACCTCTACCGTACGCCTCGCGGGCTCCTCGCAAGCCAACCCCTTTGCCTGTATTGCAGCGGGGATCGCGGCACTCTGGGGTCCCTCTCACGGGGGCGCCAATGAAGCCGTAGTGAAAATGCTCGAAGAGATCGGCACGGTAGACAGAATCGATGAATACATTGCGAAGGCAAAAGACAAAGACGATCCGTTCCGCCTGATGGGATTCGGACATCGGGTCTACAAGAACTTTGATCCCAGAGCCAAGGTCATGAAACAGGCAGCGGACGAGGTGTTGGCTGAGCTGGGCATCGAAGACGAGAACCTCGAAATCGCCAAACGACTCGAAGAAATCGCGCTCAAAGACGAGTATTTCATAGATAAGAAGCTCTACCCCAACGTCGACTTTTACTCCGGCATTATTCTGAAAGCATTGGGTATTCCGACATCGATGTTCACGGTGATCTTTGCCATTGGTAGAACCGTTGGCTGGATCGCACACTGGAACGAGATGATCGGCGGTTCTTATCGCATCGGGCGACCGCGTCAGCTATACACCGGTGAGACCCAAAGAGACTTCATCCCATTGGATAAGCGGTAAGTCGACCCATGACGGCCTCTGCGGTGATCACAGGCTCGGGACTGTTCACGCCGGCTGAAAGCATTAGTAATGAGGAACTGGTTGCCTCGTTCAATGCCTGGGTCGATCTTTACAACGCTGACAACAGTGAGGCGATCGCAGCGGGTGACATAGAGGCCAAAACCCACTCCTCTGCCGACTTCATCGAAAAAGCCTCGGGCATCAAGTCTCGCTACGTCATCAATAAAGCCGGCATCCTCGACCCCGAGCGGATGGTGCCCGAGATTCCGGAGAGGCATAACGACGAACAATCGGTGATGTGCGAAATCGCCTGTCGGGCAGCCGAGCAAGCCATGGACGAAGCAGGCGTTGGCGCCTCGGATCTGGACGCCGTTATTGTGGCGGCCTCTAACATGCAGCGCGCCTACCCCGCCATGGCCATCGAGGTCCAGTCAGCCCTCGGCGCCAGCGGGTTCGCCTTTGATATGAATGTTGCCTGCTCTTCTGCCACGTTCGGCATTCAACAAGCCAGCGACGCCGTGAAATCCGGCAGCGCCGCGCATGTACTGGTCGTCAATCCGGAGATCTGTACGGGTCATCTCAACTTCCGCGATCGCGACTCCCACTTTATTTTTGGGGACGTCGCCACGGCAATCGTGGTCGAGAGTGATGCCACAGCGGCCAGCGGAGCTGGCTGGGATATTCTGGATACGCGCCTGCAGACGCTGTTCTCCAATAACATCCGAAATAACTTTGGCTTCCTCAATCGCGCCGACGAGCGCGGCATTGGTCAAACTGACAAGCTGTTCATTCAGGAAGGCCGAAAGGTGTTCAAAGAGGTCTGCCCTGCGGTCGCCGAACAAATCACGAGCCAACTCGGCGACATGTTTATTGCGGCCGGCGACCTGAAAAGGATTTGGCTGCATCAGGCGAATCAAAACATGAACGACCTGATCGCTCGGAAGGTTTTTGGTCGCGAACCGTCCGAGGAAGAGTCGCCGACAATCCTCGATGAGTACGCCAATACTTCCTCAGCGGGCTCGATTATCGCTTTCAACAAACATAGCGAGGATCTGACGAGTGGCGACCTCGCTGTATTGTGCTCGTTCGGCGCGGGCTATAGCATCGGCTCTATTGTGCTCCGCCGCCGGTAGGCGGGTTCAACCGGTCTCGGCAGAGACAATCTCCCGCATCACCACCAGCAGTTGCTCAGCTTGCGCCATTGTCCCCACTGAGACGCGTAACCAGTTCTTAATGCGCTGCTTATCCCAGCGCCTCACCAGAATATCTCGCGAACGCAAGGCGTCGAAGATGTGTTTGCCCGGGAGCGTATTGTGTTGAATAAAAATAAAGTTCGCTTGCGAGGAGAGCACCTCAAAACCAATCTCCTCCAGGCCTGTGCTCATGACCTCACGGACATCGCGCACGCTCTGCGAAGCCGCTTCAAGCCACTGCCTATCTTCGATCGCCGCTGTGGCCGCGGACTGCGCAACAGCGTCCAGAGGATAGGAATTAAAAGAATCTTTAACCCGGTTCAGACCCTCGATGAGCTCCGCTTGCGCAACCGCATAGCCAACGCGCAGGCCCGCCAGCCCATGACTCTTGGAGAGACTGCGGGTCACAACGAGGTTGTCATGGCCCGCAACCAAGGGCACGGCAGTTTCTGCGCCAAAACTAAAGTAGGCCTCATCAATGACCACCAGCCGATCGCGGTTTGATTCCACCAACGCCAGAATCTCATCCCGCGGCAGCGCACGCCCCGTCGGCGCATTGGGGTTAGCCAGCACGACCGCAGCGTCATCGTTTTTTAGCGCCTCGAGGTCTACCGATAAATCGTCCAGCACCGGCACCTCTGTGAGGTCGGCGTCATATAGTGCCGCCCAGACCGGATAGAAGCCATAGGTCGTGTCCAGCGTCTGAACCCGCCGCCCATTCAGATAGGCGAACCAAAGATGCGCCAGCACCTCGTCAGAACCGTTACCCACAAAGATCTGCGCGGGTGATACCGACTCGGCGGCTGCAATCGCGCTCCGCAATCTTTCCGCTGTGGGGTCGGGATAGCGCCGCAGCTGGTCACCGGTGATGTCGCGCACAGCCGTGAGCACTGCATCCGCCGGCGGCAAGGCGTGCTCATTGGTATTGAGTTTGATTAGCGTGTCAGAGGCAGGCTGCTCCCCTGGCACGTATGGCTCAAGACCCGCTATTTTCTCTACCCAGAACCGACTCATCGCTGTGCTCCAACGTCAGGCGCTCGCAATGCTAACTGTTACCCCGCCCAAAGTCAGGTTGATGCCGCGGCCGTCACTGGCTAGCGTCGGTTCTTCCGCACTCTGTTGAGCAGACGTCACAGCATACGGCTCGGTCGTTGGGGAAGACCAACCTGAACGTACTGCCTTTATCTAATTCGCTGTCAATAAACAATTTAGCGTCATGCGAGACCGCTACGTGCTTGACGATTGCCAGTCCCAACCCGGTCCCCCCCGTTGCCTGACTTCGACTTTTATCGACGCGATAAAAACGCTCGGTGAGGCGCGGAATGTGCTTGGAATCGATACCGGGGCCCTGGTCTTCTACGAGCAGTTCGGGGCCCACCACCGTATCTGACCATCTCACCGACACAGGCGCCTCACTGTACTTCAGTGCATTAACAATTAGGTTGCTAATGGCACTGCGTAACTCCGCCGCATTACCCAGCACACAGAGTTTTGACGAGGTCACCAGCTCAATTTGCCGGCCAGGCCACGCAGCCATCAGCTCGTCGCATACATGGCTAAGTAGGTCGACCAGGTCAAGCTGGTCATCTTTACGCTCCCCCTCCACGCTCTCTATTCTGGACAGCCACAGCAGATCCGATATCAAGCTCTCCATACGGGCCGTCTGGACATCCATCGAGCCCAGCGACTTTACAAGTCGCTCGTCCGACTCGGGTATCAGGGATTGGAGTGTTTCAATGTAACCTTTGATCACCGTCAAGGGAGTGCGCAGTTCGTGGGACACGTTGCCGACGAAGTCACGCCGCATACGCTCCAGCTTGTCCTGCTCAGTGACATCCTTGATGAATACAAGGCGGTCGTTGGCGCCAAAACGGGAGAACTCGAGCTGCAAGCAATACTCTGGGTCCGGGCCCGGCTTGATGCGCAATGGCTTTTGAAAATTCTCCTTACGCATGTAGCGCTTCAGCGACTTGCCGGGTGCGACATCAGAGAACGGCTTGCCCTCCTCTTCTTCAAACGCGATATCGAGCAAATATTCGGCCGCGTCATTGCACCACACCAGCCGCCCGTCTGAATTGATAATCAGCGCTGCGTCCCGCATGGACGCCAAAGAGTCTGTGAGATAGGACTGAGAGCGTGCGGGCGTCTTGGCTGCCACCGTGTCACGGCTGCGCAGCGCATAGACATCACGAAGCACACCCCCAAGGCCCGAGTTTGAAATGGGGGGCACCCGCTCAGGATCGGCGAACCAGCGGTACACCCTCGTCAGTTGCCATCCCCAGCAA
>CAXEVD010000021.1:0-11145 GCA_963999395.1 uncultured Halieaceae bacterium | reverse complement strand
CACTTCATCGCCACTGAAGCGGATATGGCTGCAAGCTGCGCATGCTTGAGCGGAATCGCGCCATTGAACACATTTTTCTCCACCGCGGCGTAATACGCCTCAGCCGCGGCCTGCTGCGACTCGGGGTGCAGCAGAATAAAGGGGTTAGCGGTTTTGACATCGCGCATGGCTTCCTCTTCGGCAAACGCCGATGCGCCCATCAACAACAGGCATAGCACCATCAAAAATCTCATCGGATAGCTCCTTCTGGCTAAAACTGCGAATGATCACGCCCCCAAAAAGAGGGGGCGTGAACTGAGGTCAGGCCTTTGTTGACACCTGTTTTGGGGGCTGACACCACAATGTACCACCCTGAACGTGAAGATCACGTGACACGGTGGTCTGTCAATGGCCGCCGGCAATGGGGCATCAGATGAGCTGCTTCACGGGTACACCGCCGCCCAACAGATAAGGCTTTAGTGCCTCGTATAACCGTCGGTAGCGGAAAAAAGGTACCTTGGGGTAAAGATGATGGATCGCGTGATAATTCTGATAGCCCCACAATAACGTCATCACCGTATCGAGCCCTGTTCGCGCCTGGTAGACCGTCGTGGTCTGCATCCGCTCCTGCTCGGTGTGTGGGTGATGTACCGACCAGGCGAAAAGGGTAACCAGCACCGCATTGCCAATTAGCTGTCCGACCAAGAGCGTGAGCAACGTCACACCGAGATCAGCGCAGAAAGCCAGCAACACCAGGCGCGTCAGGATAATGGCGATGAACTCGCGCCTCACCCTGACCTTCTCCCCGTCGGTGAAATGCCCGAAAGTAGCCGCGAATAACCACTCCTTCGGAACACCTTTTAACCAAGCGAGCACGAGTTGGTAGGCATTATCTGCTGAGAGCACCATATCAGGGTCTTCGCTGGGGTGGTTGGTCGAGCGATGGTGTTTCAGGTGAGAGCGACGGTGAGCAGTGAACGAAATACCTAAAAAGTGGGCGGCGACGTAACCGGTCCACTCATTGATCCAACGGCGCTCGAGGCTCATCCCGATGACCGCGCCGTGAACCGCTTCGTGCAGCGGGGTATAGATCGCGTAGGTGCAAAAGGCGATGCCAGCCAGCGCCCACCAGGAAAAGGTAGGCTCGGTCAGCAAATGTGCCACGGCAGCCACATATATCCCCGCGCTACTCACCAGTAAGAGCAACGTTGGCCAAGCGAACCCGCCAATATGGTGAATAACAACCTGTTGGGCTTCCTGTTCGTTACTGACCATAGCGGTCTCGATACGCTTTGCTCTTTATTTTGTAATCGACTTTACCCAAACAGGTTACTCGAACCAATACGCTATCGCTTTGCGTGACTCGAATCTCCTCAATTTAGTGCAAAACGTGACAACGAGTATCGCGTGTCACCTTTTGCTGAATCAGATCCATTTGGATTAAGGGGTCTGTGGATTGCTTGGCGTGTACCCCGCCGAACAGCGGTTTTTGCAAATCCGCGGATAGCCGGTAGATTGATGTCATTGGATCATGAAGGACATCGCCATGAACGCCACCGATACCGTTCGCCTCGCAGAGAGCAGTGATCTTGATCAGCTCGCTGACCTTTTTGATCAGTACCGGCAATTCTATGAATGCCCGCCACATCTCGGCGCTGCGAAAAGCTGGATTGCGGAAAATTTTGAACGGGGGCGCTCAACGATCTTCGTCGCAGGTGATAGCCATCAGTTGATTGGGTTCACGCAGCTTTATCCCGCGCTTTGCTCGGTAGACCTTGTTGAGTACTTCGTGCTGTATGACCTGTTCGTAGCCCCATCCGCGCGAAGACAGGGTATTGCGCGCGCCTTAATGAACGCAGCCAGCGAGTGGGCCACAGCGCAAGGTGCGGCACGGCTGGACCTCGAGACTGCTCGAGATAACTATCCGGGGCAGGCGCTCTATAGGGATCTGGGCTACGAGCTTGATGAGGTCTTTCTGAAATTCAGCCTGGATTTGGGCAGGTGAGCATCAGGTCCTGGTCAGACCGTCACCACCTTTTGGCAGCCCGGGCAACTGGGTGGTCGTCTCCTGACTCATAGGCAAAGTGTGCGCGCCCCTTGCGAGCTTACTCAACCGGAAGTAGCTACCCGGTCGGCACCTCGTTGAACGGAATGCCCTTATCAAGCCGGGGCTCCTGGGGTAAACCCAGTACCCGCTCAGCAATAATATTCGCCATAATTTCGTCTGTGCCCCCGGCAATGCGCAGACCCGGTGCCCCCATATAAGCCCGCTGTATGATGCCAGCTTTGGCCGCTAACGCCTCATCTGCAATGGCGCCACTGGCACCCAAAAGATCCATCAGGTATGACGACATCGCCTGCATTTTGGGCGCACCGACGAGCTTACCAATGGAATTCTCCGGTCCCGGCAAGGCGCCACGAGACAGTGCCGTCAGCGATCGGTAGCCGGTGTACTTCAACCCGGCTTCCTGTACATACCAGTCTGCAATCCGGGCGCGAACCGCCGCGTCCTCCAGCGCCGGCCGGCCGTCAATCTCAACCTCTGCTGCCACGGACATGGCCAGCGAGACATCCATCTGGCCAAAACTACCGCCAATCGCGGCGCGCTCATTCATAAGCGTGGTGAGCGACACCTGCCAGCCCTGACCCACCTCACCCAAGCGCTGACTGTCCGAAACCCTGACGTCGGTGAAGTACACCTCGTTAAAGTCCGAATCTCCCGTCAGCTGCTTGATTGGCTTGATCTCGACACCCGGCGCCTTCATGTCGATATAAAAATAGCTGAGCCCTTTGTGCTTCGGCACGGTGGGGTCAGTGCGCACCACGATCACGCCGTAATCAGAGTAATGGGCACCTGAAGTCCAAATCTTTTGCCCATTGATCACCCAGTCGTCCCCATCGGGCTCCGCGCGGGTCCGCAACGCGGCGAGGTCAGAGCCTCCGGCAGGTTCCGAGAACAGCTGGCACCAGACTTCCTCACCGCTGGCCAGCTGCGGCAGGAAGCGGGCTTTATCCTCATCACTCGCCCAGGCCATGAGCGTTGGCCCAATCATGCCCTGTCCGATCAGGAAGAAGTTGGCCGGCAGATCGTACTGGCTTTCCTCCTGACGCCAAATCACCTCTTCAATTGCGGAAGCGCCGCGGCCGCCGAAGTCTGGCGCCCAACCGATACAGGCCCAACCGGCATCGTATTTTCTTTTTTGCCAGACCTTAGCCTGCTCCAGCGGAGACAGCGCCCGAAAGGCGCCATCGGTTGGCGCATTCTCGGCAAGCCAGGAGGAGGCTTCTTCGCGGAAGCGCGCTTCTTCAGGGGTATCGTTAAAGTCCATCTGCTCTCTCCCTCAGGCTGCTGCGCTTTGTGCGGCCAATGCTGACACCAATCGGTCTTGCCACACTGCCTCACTACCAATCGCCAGACTCAATAACTTCGCCCGGCGCAGATAAAAGTGGCAATCAAATTCCCAGGTGAAACCCATTCCGCCATGGGTCTGGATATTCTCTTCCGCCCCGTAGGTGGAGGCCTGTATCGCCGCGACACGCGCGGTAGCGGCTGCCAGCGGCAACTCGTCACTCCCCTCGGACAAAGCCCAAACGCCGTAGTAGGCGTTGCTGCGGGCAAGCGTGTTCTTCACATACATATTGGCCAGCTTGTGCTTGATCGCCTGATAAGAGCCGATGGCGCGGCCAAAGGCGAACCGCTGCAGGGCGTAGTCCCGGGCCTGAGTCAGCGCAGTCTCCGCCAGGCCCAGCTGCTCCCAGGCGAGCAAGACTGCGGCACCATCGAGCAAACTCTCCCAGTCCTCGGGATTGAGAGTGGTTTCCCCCAATACCTCCGCCTCGGCGCCGGCGAAAGTCACGGAGCTGTGGCCGCGGCTGGTATCAAATGTCAGTACCGGCTCCACCGAGACGCCAGCCTGCTGGAGCGGCACCAGGCAAGCCTCAAGCCCGGCATCGGAACGAGCCAACACCACCGCCACCTCCGCTACCGAGGCGTCAGCAACTGGGACTTTCGTACCTGACAGCTGCGACCCGCCGCGTCGGGTTTCAAGCTGCTCAAGCGCCAGACGACCCGCACGCTCTGCCATGGCAACGGTCGCGACACACTCACCACTGGCGAGTCTGGGCAGCCACGCTGATTTTTGTGCCTCGTTGCCGAAGCGCTGAATCGCCTCGCTGGCCAGATAGACAGAGCTGCTAAAAGGCAAAGGCGCCGCGCTGCGGCCCATTTCCTCAGCAATAATCGCCAGCTCGTAATAACTCAGACCCAGACCGCCGTAGGCTTCGGGAATCACCGTGGCTGTCCATCCCATTTCGGCAACCTTCTGCCACAGCGCGACGTCCCAGTCTTGGTCACCATCCAGTACCGCCCTCACCGCGGAGGTGGGGCAATGCTCGGTCAAAAACCCACGCGCCTGCTCCCTCAGCAATTGCTGCTCGTCAGAAAACTCAAAATTCATGGCTAACGCCCGCTTACAAAACTCGGCGTAGGGTAGCAGAACTGCTTATGGCTTTACGCCGCAAAAAGGAGTTGGGGCGCTTGCTCCCGCAGGCGCTGATATCGATGAGGTGGCAGGAACCCGAGCTCCGAGCGGACCGCTTCAATTGGCTCCGCAAGTCGCTCCTCCCATTCGATTTCGGCCATCCAGGTCGCCTGCCGGGCGATCTGGGCACCTTCCCGAATCAGCGGTCGTACATCAAACTGCGGCACCTCGCGGAGATACTTCCACTTGGCGATCCACACGATAAAGCTGATGCCGCGGTTAGGGGTTTGGGTCTTCATAAAGGAAAGCAGGCTCAGCTCGCCGACTGGATCCCGCCCGTAGCCCGTCATGACATGCTGCAGGTCGTGAATGTCTCGCAGCCGGTCGGCCAACCAGATTTCATCGCCAGATAGCACGCGATAAATATCTTCGCGCGCGGACGTGTCACTGGAGGCAATCAATCCGTCGGCTGAGAGATCCTCAGCGTGCACAAAATCATAATAGGCTCGTCCGATGCTGTTGGCGGGGAGGCTTAACAACCACTCGCGGTCATTGAGCTTGCTGACAATATCGGGCTTTTTTTGCAGGAGCGCGCGGCCGCGATCAGAGGACCTCAAGCGCCCCACGGCGGCACCCAGACTATTGCCCTTGAGCGCTTCAATGATATGGAACACCTGCGTGGTGTCGTCAGGGTTTTTAAGCAACTCGCGCATGGCGCGCCACGCCGCAAGGGGTTTAATCTGGTTGCGAAGCCACAGTGATTTCAGGCGTTTCATTTTCGTTTGTTCTCTCACTCTTCTTTGACTTCACGGGCTTTGACGTCACAGGACAGGCAAAGACCGCGCCTTGGAACAACACGCACACTAGTCACCAAAGGTACTGACCGCCCACACCGAGAGCCGGACCAGAGCGTTCAGGCCATCACCACAAAGAGGATAGCGGCGATGGCCGCGCCCAACAACGCATAGGGTAGCTGGGTGATCGCGTGCTCATGAGTTCGACAACCCGCCCCCTGAGCCGAGAGCACGGTCGAATCCGAGTAAAAACAGGCATGGGAGCCAAAGCCGCTGGCGGAGAACAATGCCCCCATCACTAGCGGGATGCTGACGCCAAAGGTCTGCGCCAAAGGGAAAGCAATGGGCATGGTGATGGCAATCACACCCCAGTTGGATCCCGTGGTGAACGACAGCAGCGACACGGTGATGAACACCACCACCGGTAACAACTGCGCGGTCATAAAGGGAGACACTGCGTCGATAACGTAGGGCGTGAGACCGAGACGGTCGTTGGCCTCAACAAACACAAATAGCGTCAGTAGCATTGCCAGCACCGGCACCATGGATTTCACGCCGTCGATACATGTATCGAATAGTTCACCCAGCGGCATGACGCGCATCACAGCATAGTGGAAAAAGGTCACCAGAATCCCGGCGATGACACCCCGCAGTAAATCGATGCTCGGAAACACCGTGAAGAAGACCATCGCAATGATGGGAAGGAAAAATACGCTCATACCGCCCCGTGCGGTTTCCTCCACCGCCAGCGCATCGTCCTCGACAATACCGAGATCACCTGTGCTCTCGGCGTGGGCCTCAGCGCGCCGCATGGCTCCGAGCAAGGGAATGAACCCCAGCGCCACCAGCGGAACAATCAGCAGCGCGACCATGGGATAAAAGAGATAAGGGATGGTATCGATGAATACCGACAGGCCCTGGCCCTCGGGCGCGACACCGTTTTGCTCCAGCAGGCTGGCGAAATAGGCGCCCCAGCTCGATAGCGGGACCAGCAAACACAGCGGCGCCGCAGTTGAATCCACGACATAGGCGAGCATCGCGCGCGAGGTGCGGAAGCGATCGGTCACCGCTTTCATGGTGGCACCCACTGTTAGCGAGTTCAGGTAATCGTCGAGAAAGATCACCAAGCCGAGACCCCAGGTGGCGAGCAGGCCACCGGGCTTGGTCTCGATGCGTCTCATCACAGCCCGGCCAAATGCATAGGAACCGCCGCCTTTGACCAATAAGCCGATAAAGCCACCGTAAAGACCGCAGACCAGCATGACCCACGCCACGTCCTCGGTCATCAGTGTGGTCAGCGTGGCCTCCGCCATGGCATCGAGAAAGCCGAACCCCTCCATGATGAAAAAGGCGAATAAAGCCCCCGCCAGCACCGATTCAAGCGTGCGACGGCTCCAGATCGCCAGACCCAACACGAGCAGGGTAGGTAGTAACGTGACTAAGCCGTAATCCATCGTTTTTTTAGACCTATGCCTTTGTTAACAACACCCTAAGAGACCTCCACGAGGAGGACGCGCGGGTCTGATAAACCTCATGTCCCTCTAGCGAGGCCATCCCCCGCTCCACGGATGCACCGCCGTGAGCGGCACATCTCGGGCCACCGCGAGCCAGCTTGTGGGGTTTTTACGCATGGAGCTGTCACAAACAGGCGTGTAAGGTGCTCTTACTGTCTGTTAGCCAGAATACGCGAAGTCGAGCCTGTCGTGTCACTTTCCACTCTGCTCCAGAACATTGCCGATGCCGAGCCAGGCCCTGAAACCTGCGCGGTATTTGATTTTGACGGGACCATCATCTCGGGCTACTCCGCGACTGCGTTCCTTAAAGATCAAATTGCCCGGGGCGAGATCTCACCCGCAGACTTGGTGCAACTGACTCATGCGGCCACCCGCTTTGGCATCGGATCCTTGGGCTTCTCGGCACTGATGGCAGTCCACGCCCAATATCTCGCAGGGCGCTCAGAGGCCGACTACGTCGCCAATAGCGAGCGACTGTTCCGCAGAGCGATCGCCAAACTGATCTACCCCGAGGCTAGACAACTCATCGAAGCGCACCGCGCAGCCGGTCACAGCATCGCAATCATCAGCTCAGCCACGCCGTATCAGGTGCTGCCCGCGGCGAGGGACCTCGGCATTAAGCACGTCTATGCGACGGATCTCGAAGTGGAGGACGGGCAGTTCACGGGTGGTGTCGTGCAGCCTACCTGTTTTGGCATAGGCAAGGTACATGCCGCCGAGCGTTTCACAGCCGAGCAGGGCAGCAATCTGGAAAATTGCTTCTTCTACAGCGATAGCACCGACGATATTGAACTGCTGGAAATAGCAGGGCGCCCGGTGGTGTTAAACGGCAGCCGTGATCTCAAGCAGATCGCCCGCGAAGCCGGTTGGTCGATGGCTGACTTCAGCAGCCGGGGTAATGCCACAAGCAGTCAGGTCTTGCGCTCACTCGCCGCAACCGGATCGCTCGTGGGAAGCTTCATGATGGGCTTGCCGCTCTATGCCTTGAGTGGCTCACGGCGGGACTCTCTCAATTTCTCGATTTCCCTGTTCGCCGAAACTGCCAGCGCACTGATCGGATTGGATCTCGATGTGCGCGGCCGAGAAAACCTCTGGAAACAGCGCCCGGCAATCTTCATGTTCAACCACCAGAGCAACGCTGACATGCTGATCATGGCCAGCTTGATCCGCCGGGATATTGTGGGCGTCGGTAAACGGGAGCTGAAAAACCTGCCGGTCATCGGCCCCCTCATGGGTGCAGCAGGCGTTGTGTTTATTGATCGCAGCGACCGACAAGCGGCGATCGAAACCATGAAGCCACTGGTGCAAGCAATGCAAGAAGAAAACAAGAGCCTCGTCATCGCGCCGGAGGGCACCCGTGCCCCAACTCGGAAGCTGGGCGCCTTCAAAAAAGGCGGCTTCCACGTGGCGATTCAGTCAGGTGTACCCATTGTACCGGTCGTCATTCATAACTCTGGCGACATCTCCCCCAAGGGGGACAAAATCTTCCGCAGCGGTACCGTGCACGTCGACGTGCTGCCGGCTATTGAAACCACCGACTGGTCTGTTGCCAACATCGATGATCATGTGGCCGACGTGCGCAATGCCTTCCTGCGAACCCTGGGTCAGCCGGAGTTGTCTGTAGAAGAGACAGCCAGGGCACGACGCGACACACCTGATGACCTGAAGCCCGAGGTGCGAGGCCGCCGGAAGAAAGCCGGTCTCAAAAAATCCGCTTCCGATCCGAGCGAGCAAGACAGCGTGCCGCCAAAACGTCGCAGCAAACGTGGCATTCCTAACGAGATGCGGTCAGTCGGCTCACAAAATGGCTTCGACCCAGAGGCTCCGGCCACGAGGCACTGATTGAGTCTGGCCACCGCGCTGCAGGATCAGCTTGCCCACAATCCCTGGCCGCCCGCTGCCCAGCAGGTCATTTTTCTGCTCGACACAACACGGCGATTCGAGCGACAGCTGCTCGAGCAGTGGATCGCCGCGCACGACAGCCACGCTGCTAACCACACGGTCGTGCTGCTCGATCTTCGCGATGACCGCAAAACACTGAATGTCGAGAAACTGTCAGAGGCACTTCAGCAACACCCGGACGCCATGGTGGCACCGCTCAGAGTGTCGTGGTTACAAGCCGAGAGAAGCACCAGCGCCGGACCGCGATTACGCGACGCCCTTCGCGGCGGCGAGCGCAGACCCCCGGGCTGGCTGGCTGATCGTGTCGCCAGACTGAACCCCGAGCGCGTGCATCTCACCGTGGCCGAGCCGGGGGCGAATCGCGACCTCGCCGAACGGTTTAAGGCCAAGACAGGATTATCGGGCGCCAATGAGCCCGGGGACTTCGCGGTGTTTGTCGCGCGGCAGGCCGCCGTGGTCATCGATATCGCGGAGCGTCAGCTAATTGGTGGTCGCTATAAAGTGCCTCGCTATGTTCACCAGAGCATTCGGAACAACCGTGCCTTCCGGGCGGGTCTGATAGACATCGCCAATGAGCGGGAGCAACCGACCAAGGCGGTGAGGGCGGAGGCCAGCGAATATCTGCGGGAAATGATTTCGATCCCCACCCGCTTCTGGCTCGATGTGTGGGCCAAGCTGTGTGGGATCTGCTTGGGGCTGGGCTACGAAAAAACGCTGCACTACGACCCGACTGACCTCGAACGGATCAGATACCTTGTCCGTCACTACCCCTCAGCCCTGCTCTGGACCCACAAAACTTACATCGACGGATTCGTGGTACCGAAGATCCTGTTCGACAATGACTTCCCGATGCCGCATTTCTTCGGAGGCGCCAATCTGAATATCCCGATCCTGGGCTTCTTCCTGCGCCGGGCGGGCGGCATCTTCATTCGCCGCAGTTTCCAGGACAATGAGGTCTACAAACTCAGCCTCAAGCAGTACATCGGTTATTTGATGGAAAAGCGCTTCCCGATGACCTGGTCATTTGAGGGCACGCGATCGAGGCTCGGCAAGTTGATGCCACCCAAATACGGGATACTCAAATACGTGCTGGAGGGCGCACACCACGCGGGGTCACGTAACATTCACATTATCCCCGTGTCGGTTTCCTATGACCTTGTCAGAGACGCAGAAGAGTACGCCCGCGAACAGTCGGGCACGCCCAAGGCACCCGAGTCTGTGGGCTGGATGGTGCGCTATCTGAAAAGTCTTGCCCGTCCGATGGGTCGGATTCATGTGGACTTCGGGGAGCCCGTGCGCCTCGACGCCGCACCAGATCCAGAGGACCAGCTGGCGATCTCGAAGATCGCCTTCCAGGTGGCCGTGGAGGCCAACCGCGTCACGCCCGCCACGTTTCCGGCGGTCGTCTCCAGTGCGCTATTAGGCGCCTTCCCGCGGGCCTTAACCGAGCCAGAAATCGTCAAAGAAGTCTCAATCATGACCGAGTGGGCAACGGCCCGCGGCGTGAGGCTGTCTCCCGACTTCAACCTCAATTACGCGGAGGAGATCGGCAGCCTGCTGGTCAACATGATGGAGGAGGGCATCATCACCCGATTCGAAGGTGGCCCGGAGACGGTCTACGGCATCGCTGAGGGTCAGGCACCGATCGCCAGTTTCTACCGCAACACCATTGTGCATTTCTTTCTCACCCGCGCGGTCGCCGAGTTGGCGCTACTGGCTGTCAGCGAGCAACGTGAAAGCAGCGAGTCACTCTCACAGTTCTGGTCCGAGGTACAGGAGCTGCGGGATCTCTTTAAATTCGAATTCTTCTACCCCGACACCCAGTTATTCGAGCAGCATATCGACGCCGAACTATGCCGTGACGAGCCCGACTGGCAGGCCTTGTTGAGTGAGAACCCCGAGAATGCGCGGCTGATCATGAATCGGCTCTCACCGAAGCTGGGACATTTGGCGCTCACCGTTTTTGCCGAGGCCTACAGCATTGGCGTCGATATTCTGATTCGGCACTCAGACGGAGAGCCGATGGAGGAAGAGGCCTTTATCGAGCGGTGCATGAGCTATGGCAAGCAGGCATACTTGCAGCGCAGGATCAGCAGCGAGGCCTCGATTGGAAAACTGCTTTTTGCCAACGCATGGAAAATGCTCGTGAGTCGCGGATTGGTCAACAGTTCCGACGGTCGGTCTCGCCAGGCAGAAGCACTGAATCAGCTGATTCGTCGCCTTGAGGTGATTCGCGCGCTCAGCATTGCCGACCGGGGCGCCACCACCCTGAGGGACGTTGCCCGTGAAACGCTCTAAGATCTCGGTCCTCGGTGGCGGCTCCTGGGGCACCACCACCGCCTCAGTGATCAGCCGCCAATGCAATGCGGTGTTGTGGGCGCGCGATGCGCAAATCGTGGACGAGATCAACCAAGACCACACCAACACGCGCTACCTGCCAGACGCCACGCTACACCCAAAGCTCACCGCCACGAC